>JAFGFW010000095.1 GCA_016930875.1 Deltaproteobacteria bacterium
GGTGATTCTGAATACTGCACATGTCCTACCAGGAATCAACTGTACACCCGTTATGGGATTTGAGCTTCGTTGCAAAGTCATATTGAACTCAAGATGGTGAATTACAAGATACCTGACGAAATCCTGAAGCAGACCACGAGATGCCAGAAAAACTTCAGTTGTTTGTCCGGTGAAGTAGACAATATGTGCCAATTTGAATTTCTTTCAAAATCTGCTCCAGTTCTGTTTGTCGATAAAGTTCAGGATCGGTTCTGCAGTTACTGTGGTCAGTTCAGACACTCCTGCGTTTGCTCCTGTCCTGTGAGGATAGAGCTTTATAATCGCTACCGGATCTAGGCCTTGCATGAGCTTTCACCAATCAGCCATTTGACAGCAGCCAGAAGATCATCCGCTACGTAATCCGGGACCATGCCATCTTCCCGGCACAGACGTTCGGCCTCCACACCATGGCCCGTGCGAACGAGTATGGCCGCCCCACACCCCGCCCGGCGGGCGCACTGGATGTCTTTGAAACTGTCACCAATCATGCACGCCTCAGACAAGTTCAGCCCGTGCTCAGCTTGCGCCCGGTAGATCAATCCGGGTTCCGGCTTTCGGCAACTGCAGCCGTCCTCAGGAACATGGGGACAATAATAGACCGCCTCTATCTTGCCGCCGTGGGCGACTGCGGCCCTTGCCATCTTCTCATGTATCTCTCTGAGTTCGGCCTCGCTAAGCATTTTTCGATTGATCACTGACTGGTTAGTGATTACAACAATGCGGAACCCGCGAAGGGTTAACAACTTCACGGCATCAAGGCTTCCCGGTATCCAGTCGAACTCAGGCGCGCTTTTGACATAGTCAGCGCGATCCCGGTTGATCACCCCGTCTCTGTCCAGAAAAATTGTCTTCAACTTACGAAATTGTTCCATGATTTTTTTTGAGAAAAAATGTCAATGCCTCTTCCTAGCGAGCTACTACAATGGCCTCCGGGAATCCATCGGCTTCCAGCATTTTTTCGTACTCCCTGGCCTGATCCAGGGTTGTGCACCGTGCAACACGAACCCTGTAGAATGTCCCCTCCTTGCTCTCGTATGCAACAATATGGACGTCCTTATACGCCGGAACCAGTCTGTCTTTTATCTTTAGAGCGTTAGCCCTCTCTTTGAATGCGCCAACCTGAACCGCAAAATCCCCAACATAGTAATTGCCCGGCACATAAGTCGGTTTGCCATCGGCCTTTGCCGCCATTTTTTTCGGTGTCCCCAATGCCACAATCTCCACAGGCGCTGTTCCCGGGCCCACCAATCCAATCTTTTTGGCGGCGCCGTATGACAGGTCAATGATCCGGCCACGGACAAAGGGCCCCCGGTCGTTTATTCTCACCACTATTTTTTTCCCGTTCCTTAAGTTATGCACCTTCACGTGAGTTCCAAAAGGCAGGGTTTTGTGCGCAGCCGTCACGCCATACATGTTATAGGTCTCGCCGGTGGATGTCTTTCGGCCGTGAAACTTCTTCCCGTACCACGAACCAACCCCCCGCTCTCGAAAACCACGAGCATGTTTTGCGGGTTGATACCATTTTTTACCAATCTTGTACGCGGCGGGATAACCCGGAAGGTAAGGGGGTTCTTTTTCCGGCGTGGCACAGCCGAACAAGAAAAATAGGGAAATATATAATGCAAATGGCAGGGTATGGTGCTTAGGAAAAAATTTTGACGGCACGGTTCTTTCCTCAAGCATGGGGCAATTCGACAAGGCCCCGCCCACGGCGGGACCACTTGGAATCGCGAAGCGGTTCTATCTAACGTTTTCTTCTATGAAACGAACAGTATCGCTTGTGGAGGTGCCAGGCCCGAAAATGGCCCTTATACCAGCCTTCTTCAAACCCGGGATATCTTCTTCGGGGATGATTCCGCCACCAATGACCAATATATCGCTCGCGCCAGCCTCCTTTAGAAGTTCCATGACCCTCGGAAAGAGGTAATCGTGGGCGCCTGACAGCACACTCATGGCAATAACATCCACACCTTCCTGGATGGCTGCCTGGACGATCTGCTCAGGGGTCTGGCGCAAACCCGTGTAAATCACCTCCATGCCGGCATCACGCAAGGCATAGCAGATGACTTTGATGCCTCTATCATGACCGTCCAGCCCTGGCTTTGCAGCCAGGACCCGAATCTTTTTCTTTGTCATCGGCTGACCCTCACACCTCTATAACGTCGACACCGCCCTGTACTCTCCGAAAACCTCCCTCAGTGTATCACAAATCTCCCCCAGGCTGGCATAGCATCTGACTGCTTCAATAATATGCGGCATCAAGTTATCGGTCCCCTGCGCACAGTTCTTGAGCCTTTCAAGGGCCGAAACCACGGCAGCACCGTCCCGCCGTGCCTTGACCTGCTTAAGCTTGGCCACCTGAGACTCCCCGACAGCAGGATCCACACGCAGGAGGTTCCTGGGCGGCGCTTCCTCCTGTTGAAACTTGTTGAGCCCAACCACTACCTGGTCGCCGGACTCCACAGCCCGTTGATAAGCATACGCGCTTTCCTGTATCTCTTTCTGGATGAATCCTTGTTCAATGGCTGCCACGGCTCCTCCATTTTCGTCAATTTGGTCAAGGTAGGCCTGCGCCAGCTGCTCAATCTCGTCGGTCAGCCTCTCGACAAAAAATGAGCCTCCCAGGGGGTCGACTGTATTGGCAACCCCAGATTCGTAAGCAACAACCTGTTGGGTTCTAAGGGCTATTTGAACGGCCTCTTCCGAAGGAAGTGAAAAGGCTTCATCCATGGAATTCGTATGAAGAGATTGGGTACCGCCAAGCACGGCAGAGAGGGCCTGGAGGGTGACTCTCATCACGTTGTTGTACGGCTGCTGGGCCGTGAGTGTGCATCCGGCCGTCTGCGTATGAAAGCGCAGCATCAGAGACCTGGGGGACTTGGCACCGAATCGCTCCTTCATGATCCGCGCCCACAAGCGCCGAGCCGCCCTGAACTTGGCGCTCTCTTCAAAAAAGTCCATATGGGCATTAAAGAAAAAAGAAAGCCTCGGAGCAAAGTCATCCACCTTTAGGCCCGCCTGGAGGGCTGCCTCTACATAGGCGATACCGTTGGCCAAGGTAAAGGCCACCTCTTGCACGGCTGTGGACCCCGCCTCCCTGATGTGATATCCGCTGATACTGATAGTATTCCATGTGGGAATGTGCTGGGAACAAAAGCTGAAGATATCCGTAATAATGCGCATGGAAGGCGCAGGCGGAAAGATGTAGGTCCCTCTTGCTGCGTACTCTTTTAGGATGTCATTCTGAATCGTACCTTTCAGTTTTTCGGGAGTAACTCCTTGTTTGGCCGCTGTTTCCACGTACATTGCAAGCAAAACTGCAGCGGGCGCATTGATTGTCATCGAGGTGCTCACCCGGTCCAGCGGGATGCCGTCAAACAGGGTCTCCACGTCCATCAGAGAATCAATGGTTACGCCCACCTTTCCGACTTCGCCTTGAGCCAGGGGATGATCCGAATCGTATCCAATCTGAGTTGGAAGATCAAAGGCGATGCTCAGCCCTGTCTGTCCCTGCTCAAGCAGATACTTGTACCGCTTGTTCGACTCCTCTGCAGTGGCAAAACCGGCATACTGCCGCATTGTCCAGAATCGACCGCGGTACATAGTGGGCTGAACCCCCCGGGTGTAAGGATAACTCCCAGGAAATCCAAGGCTCTTCATGTAGTCTAAGTCAGATTCGGAAAGGGGTGTATAGAGACGCTCCAGCGGGATTTCTGAAAGGGTTTGAAAGGTCTCTTTGCGCTCAGGACGCTTAGCAACAAGCGCTGCCGTCTTCTCGGCCCAGCCGGCAGACGTCTCCTCAATTTCCTTCAGTTTCTTTGCATCATACATCGCACTAGCTCTGCACCTTACAAAGGCAAGTTGTCGTGTTTTTTGGGGGGCATGGAATCCTTTTTGTTCTTGAGAGACTCCAGCGCTATGATCAATTTGGGACGCGTCTGCTCCGGCGAGATAATCTCATCGATAAATCCCCTTTCAGCCGCGCGATACGGACTGGCAAAAATTCTGCGATATTCTTCGATCATTTCAGCTTCCTTTTCCGCTGGATCTTCTGCCCCGCTTATCTCCTTTTTGAACACGATGTTCACCGCCCCCTCCGGCCCCATCACGGCAATCTCCGCTGAAGGATAAGCATAATTGATATCTCCCCACAGGTGCTTGCTCGACATCACGATGTATGCCCCACCATAAGCCTTGCGGGTGACCACAGTAATCTTGGGCACTACGGCCTCACAGTAAGCATAGATGAGCTTGGCGCCGTGTTTTATGATTCCGCCAAATTCCTGAGTTGTGCCAGGGAGAAACCCCGGTACGTCGCAAAATGTAACAAGCGGAACGTTAAAGCAATCGCAGAATCGAACGAACCGGGCGCCCTTGATGGAGGCATTGATGTCCAGGCACCCTGCAAAGAAGGAGGGTTGGTTAGCCACCACCCCCACGGTCATACCATTTAAGCGGGCAAAGCCGATTATGATATTGGGCGCATACCTGAGCTGGACCTCAAAAAAGTAATGATTATCCATGACCGAGTGGATAATCTTGCGCATATCGTAAGGCTGTCTTGGATTATCCGGCACAACCTCCCGAAGCCCCATATCGATTCGGGTCGGGTCGTCCGAAGGCTCAACAGCAGGGGGATTCTCCCGGCAGTTCTGAGGCAGGAAGCTCAAGAGACCACGAACCATGGCAAGTACTTCCTGATCGTCTTTTCCCGCAAAATGTGCAACGCCGCTTGTTGTGTTATGTGTGAGGGCGCCGCCCAGTTTTTCAGCCGTAACCTCCTCGTGGGTGACTGTCTTTATGACCTGGGGACCTGTGATAAACATAAAGCTGGTGTTTTCAACCATAAAAATAAAGTCGGTCAGGGCTGGGGAGTAGACTGCCCCTCCGGCACATGGTCCCATAATGACCGAGATCTGCGGGATAACGCCGCTTGACAGGACGTTTCGCATGAATATGTTCCCGTATCCGGCCAGACTGGAGACCCCTTCCTGGATACGAGCGCCTCCTGAATCGTTTATGCCGATAAGCGGCGCGCCGTTTTTTTGCGCAAGGTCCATGACCTTACAGATCTTGTCACTTACTGCAAGGCTCAGGGAGCCGCCCAGTATAGTAAAGTCCTGGGCAAAGACATAGACCAACCGCCCGTTGATGCGGCCGTACCCTGTCACAACTCCGTCGCCGGGAAACCTCTTTTTGTCCAGACCAAAATCTGTGGCCTGGTGGAGAACAAACTTGTCGATCTCTTCAAAGCTGTCTTTGTCCAGAAGCCCGTATATCCGCTCCCGCGCTGTCCATTTCCCTTTCTTGTGCTGGGTGTCAATCCGGTCCTGGCCGCCACCCAGTTCGGCCTCCGCATTCTTTTCAATCAACGCTTGAATCTTGTCTTCATTTGTCATGATATTTCTCCAAGACGAACTACGCCTTCCGCACCCTATCCTTGATCTATCACCACAAGAACATCATCAGTTGACACTTGATCTCCTGCCTTGACCCGCAGTTCTTTGACGGTCCCGTCTGCGGGAGCGGGAATCTCGTTTTCCATTTTCATGGCCTCCATCTTGACCACAGGCGTGCCGGCAGCCACGCTATCGCCAACGGAAACCATAACCTCCAATATGAGGCCCGGCATGGGTGCCAGAACCTGACCTCCCGACCGAACCGAGGCCACAGGCGCCAGGAACGGTTCAGGGGTTGCCGGCCCCCTGTCTTGTGGAACACCTGGAAAGGGTGGGGCCACGCGAGGGGCAACGACTGCTTCTGCTGCCTTTTTTACGTCGATTTCATAGGGCTTGCCATCCACCTTCACCACAGCCTGCTTACCGTCAAATTTCTCAATATCAATCTTATACTCTCTTCCCTCAACGGTTAGCTCAAATTTCTTCATATTCTTAGAAGTTCTCCGTTTTTTCCATTTTCATAATGGTCATAGAAAAAGGGTGTCGGCAACACCCGGACACCCTTGAATTCTTTACTATAACCGCCAAATTTTGCAAGGGAAAAGTATGGTAGTTGCCGAAAAGCTCTCAAACACGAAGCTTCAACTACTTCTCAGGCAGGGCAGTCCTCAAGACATCATCCATGGTCTCCACAAAATGGAATCGAATAGCTTTGCGCACCTTCTTGGGGACATCTTCAAGGTCTTTTTCGTTCCAATTTGGCAATATGATCCGCTTTATTCCGGCCCTGTGAGCGGCAAGGACTTTTTCCTTGATGCCCCCCACAGGAAGGACCTGGCCCCTTAAGGTGATCTCGCCCGTCATGGCCAGGTCGCTCACCACAGCCCTATCCGTGAGTAGCGAGGCCAGAGCCGTCAGCATGGTCACCCCCGCTGACGGGCCATCCTTGGGAATGGCTCCGGCCGGCACATGGATATGAATTTCCTGGTTTTCATAGAAATCCTCCGGGATGCCAAGCTGTTTGGTATGAGAACGGATAAAGCTTAGGGCCGCCGTGGCAGACTCCTTCATGACATCGCCGAGTTGGCCGGTCAGGGTCAAGGCGTGTTTCCCTTTCATCTTGGTGGCTTCTACGAAAAGGAGGTCTCCTCCGGCCTGAGTCCAGGCCAGCCCTGCTGCCACACCTGGGATTGAGGTTCGCTCCTTCACCTCGGAACGGAACCGCACAGGTCCTAAGAATTTATGCAAATCCTTTGCTTTGGCGTGTGTGGCCTTTTTGTATCCTTCTGCTATCACACAAGCCACACCACGACAGACGGTCGCTATCTCCCGTTCGAGGTTCCTTAAACCGGCTTCCCGCGTATACCCCGATATCACCCGCCGGATAGCGTCTGCAGTAATCGTGAGCTGTTCCACTGTGATACCGTGGGCCTCCAACTGGCGGGGGATGAGGTAGCGTTGAGCGATCTTTACCTTTTCGTCATCCGTATAACCGGGAAGATCTAACACCTCCATGCGGTCTCTAAGGGCCGGGGGAACAGTATCCAGGATGTTGGCAGTCGTGATGAACATCACCTTGGAAAGGTCAAAGGCAACATCGAGGTAGTGATCGGAAAAGGTGTAGTTTTGCTCTGGATCAAGGACCTCCAGGAGGGCCGCAGAGGGGTCACCGCGAAAATCGGCTCCCACTTTGTCGATCTCGTCCAACATGAAAACAGGATTATTGCTCTCGGCCCGTCTGATTCCCTGGATGATACGGCCGGGCAGTGCCCCCACATAGGTCCGACGATGACCGCGTATTTCAGCCTCATCTCGCACGCCTCCCAGCGACAGCCGGACAAACTTCCTCCCCAGGGCCCTGGCAATCGAACGGCCCAGGGAGGTCTTGCCTGTGCCCGGCGGTCCCACAAAGCAGAGGATAGGGCCCTTGGAGTCAGGCTTGAGTTTACGAACTGCAAGGTATTCGACGATACGCTTCTTCACTTTTTGCAGGTCGTAATGGTCTTGGTCCAATATGGTCTGGGCCTTCTTTATGTCCAGCATGTCTTCGGTGCTTTCGTTCCAGGGAAGGGCAACGATCCAGTCCAGGTACGTGGAAGCCACAGTGTACTCGGCTGAAGACGGATGCATTCGCTTCAGGCGTCCCAGTTCGCGCTCCGCCTCCTTCCTGGCTTCCTCGGGAAGATTCTTCTCGGCAATCTTGGTCTTATAGTCCTCCACCTCTACCTTGCTTTCATCCTGTTCACCCAGCTCTTCCTTTATGGCCTTAAGCTGTTGTCGCAAGTAAAACTCCCTCTGGGTCTTGTCCATGTCCTGCTTGACCTGAGATTGAATCTTATGTCCCAACTCAAGGACCTGAAGCTCCTGGTTGATCAGCCGTGTCACCTCTTTTAGGCGTTTCTTTATGTCCACAGCCTCAAGGATCTTTTGCTTCTTGTCTTTACCTATGTTCAGGCTTGAGGCAATGAGGTCCGCTAGCATCCCACCTTCATCCAGGGATCTTGAAAGGGCCCCCAGCTCCCTTGGAAGGTAAGGAGAAAACTCCAGGACTTTTTGGTAGAGGCCAACGAGGTTGCTCATCATCGCATCTACTTCGATATCTTTGACGGTTTCTTCGGAGATAGGTTCAATTCTCGCGCTAAGATATGGCTCGTCGGTGGTGAATCTCTCGATGCGAAACCGGCTTACACCCTGCACAAGGAGTTGCGTCACGTGGTCCTCAGGTTTTGCCATCTTTAGGATTAAGGCGGCAGTGCCTATCTTATACAGGGCATCTGATTTGTGAGAAGCCTTCAGGTCTTTCTCTTTGGAAACAACGATTCCGATGAGACGGTCTTTGGCCATGGCCTCATCTACCAATTTCTGAGACCCCTCTTCCTCGACCATAACGGGAAGGACCATCTTAGGAAAAAGCGTGAGATCCACAACCGGCAAGATCGGCAACACTTCAGGAATCTTGAAAGTCTCGTCTCCTTGTTGTGGATCATGGTCATTCTGCGCTGCTGTCATGACAATATCTCCAAATCCTCCGGATTACTCACCCTCAATACGAATCTGACGAACCTGTTCACGCGGCCGCTTTGCCATGGTGATTTTGAGAAGACCATTGGTATAGGAGGCCTGGACTTCCTCAGGATTTATGGGCACGGGCAGGAGCAAAATCCTTTCGAATCTGCCGTAGGTGATTTCGGCCAGGTGGTATCTCATGCCTGAAACAGGTGCGATTTCCGGCCTCACACCTGTTATCTTCACGGCCTTGTGATCAAGTTCCACTTCCAGGTCCTCCTTGTCCACCCCGGAAACCTCTCCCACGACTACAATCTCCTCAGGCGTTTCATACATGTCCATCTGAGGACGCCACGTTTGTTGGGGCAGCACTAGCATGGGGTTGACCTGTCGGAACATCTCCTCTATGGTTCTTTGCAGCCTGCCGTGCATCTGCCCAAGATCCTTCCCAAAGCGTATTTTTATGTACTCCATGAACAACTCCTTTGTTCCATGCTTCCAGTATTCCCTAAATCATAAACATCTGGTCAAGCTGCTCGGGCATAACTGGTCCGCCGCAGGCGGTTTGATATCGCCTAAAACAAAAAGCCTTCATTCCCGGGTTATTGAGAACATTCGCCAAGTGGGGCTCACCCGGACATTTCAATAATAAATCCTATCTTCCAGTTTGTAAAGGTGCGATTGACCTATGGGCTGGCATCTGTTAGTTAGTTGCTTGTGAAGTCCGAATACTTTTTGGTCCACCATACAAGGCAGACCATCGGTGGACCCAGGTTAAACGCAAATGACTAGAGTCGTTGATCTTCAAGCGTATCGAATCAAGGCAGTCGAGCAAAGAGGCTTCCGAGCCTGGCACAAACGCTTTGGTGAAACATATGGCGCAAAGACCAAGCTTGCGGATCTCTCAGACAGCACACTCTACATACTAGCCCTGCCTGGAGAGAAGACTGCTGTTGCCTTCTATGAGCTCATCCTGGGCATCCTTGGGCTTGGAGAAGCGCTAAAATTCTACTATCTTCCGACTACAGATCAAATGATGGTTGTGGATATCCACCTTTTCTTGGCAGATCAGGTGCGCTTTGAATTGATGCGTCGATTGGGATGGCTTACCAGTTTCCCCGGAGAAAAATATACCCTTATTGAAATGGTTCAGCGCTTCAAAGAGATGAAAGCCGAGAACAAAGCAACCCCCCCAAAACTCTCGAAAGCTCAACCCGACTCTGATGTGTATGACGCGCTAACAAATGGCGACAAAGGCGCTTTTGTGCGGCGAAAGCTGCAAGAGGCCTTAAGTGCCTTTCGCACCCGGCTTGCCACCTAGTTTCCATCCAGAAATGCCAAAATCACTCCCCCACCCACTTCTGCAATGCACCAATAATCTTCGTCGCCTGATCCTTGCTGGAAATATTGAATCTCGACTGCTGTCTGTACTCGCCATTCAACTTGCGATACCGGCGAATAGTAAAACGATCCGGACCGTACCCTTCTTTCTTTCGATCCCATTCCTGGTACCTGAAAATAATTGTCGTCCATGCGCCTTTGGAAAGGACTGATTTGTCCAGTTCCTTGACGACAACCATATCGCCTTCTTCGTAATTTACTGTAATGTCATTGACATCTGAAGCCAAAATCCTTCTCCTTTCAAAAGCAAACATTGATGAAGTCGTAAAAAGTCGTCACTCCGGTGAAAACCGGAGTCCAGAGCCTTTGTAACTAGCTGAATAAACTCGATTCCGGCTTCCGCCGGAATGACAGAAAGAGGTGTTTTTCGACTTTTTACGAGACTGTCAACATTCAGAACTACGCCGATGTAAAGCACCGGGCCTCAACACGCTTAAGATATCGAGAAAAAAGAACGCCATTAAACTCCTTCATATTCCTGCGAACATCAATGAAATTGATCCTCTTTATGAATCTCAGAAGTGGCTCGTTATCACAAAGAATGATGGCCCTAAAAAAGAGCTTGGCCCTTAACTCAAGTGTTGGTTCCTTGAAAAATGCTTTGCGCAAGCCCAGATATTCATCCACGAATTCTTTGATACCTTCATTGAGCTTTAGGATCTTAGGTCCAAACAAGCCCTGGATTTAAGTCAGAAAAAAGGATCTCTTGATGTCCGCAACAATATTTTCACATCTAAAACCTACTGACTGCACATATTCTTCAAAAGATGTCCAAAACCCACACAAGTAGGAAGGCTCATCAGGACAAGCTTCCGGCGCGCCGGCAAAACCCTTCATCAGGAAATCAGTAAGCTTTAGCTCAGCATGAACATCCTCTTCACGGCGATACAGCGCCTTGTAACGCTCAAACGACCCTTTTGCCTCTTCCAGGTCCAGCCTTGTCAATTCCAATATACCCCGGTTAAGCAAGACCCGTTTGTCCTCAAAAAGCGGCAACTGCTCGCTTGTGCATGGTTGGCTCAGACTCATAGAAACCTCATCATACCCCGTCTACCTCATCACCATCAATATGGTCCCAGCCCATCCCCTTTAGCTGCTCAAGAAATCTTTTAAGTTCTGATGTCGTAATTGATGATGAGTCGAGTTCCCTTTCGGTGAAAACGTGTTGTTTGGCCCGGGTTCAACTCAAATGTCAATATTTCACAGACATCCCCTATTATCTCCCAGCTTCTCGTCGCAACAACCGCATTTCAAAAGATATCGAGGCATTCTCTTCCCTGCCCCCTTCTTCTGATATACCCTGATTTGTGGATATCCTTCCGCCCTTGTGTGATAAAAACGATTCGTTCTCTTCAATATTTTCATCGAAAAACCGGCCTCCTCAACGGCAACTCCACATCCGATAAAGGCCTCTGGCCCATTCTTGGAGTGCCTCTTTTGCAAGTTCCGAATCACTTAGTTCACGATCCTGATGGGCCACGTATTCATTTCGGAAGCTGTAAATAGCATCTATCACGGAATACAAATCGCTTTTCGATACGTCGTCGAAGCGGATGCGCAGAAGCTCAAAGATACCTCCGATCTTTCTCCGGGTGGTCCGCACATAATCGAGACACCAGCGCAAAAGACCTATTGGCATCAAGCCGTTCTGATCCATCAGAGTCCTTTCCAGGTTTGTAGCCTGCCGCTTATGGTAGTTTGCCTCCCCCGTAGGCAAATCAGTCAGATCGGGATGGAAAAAGGAGTACTGTTCGGAGCGCTCCGCCGGAATAACATCCTTGAGCTCCCGCAGGATCATACCCCTGGCAGCCTCATCCAATGGGCCAAGAAGTGGTGTAAACACAGGAGCGAAGGATACCTCGTTCTTATTCTTCAAAAAATGGTATAAAGCCACTGCCTGCTCTACAGCCTTCTGATAGCGGGAAGGAAGTTCCTTAAAGCTCTTTATGGAAAGGAACACCGAAATTTGACTCTCTCCCCCCGGTTCAGGTTCCCCAAAGGGCAGACTCAATTGCGGACTCATTGTCTCATCCAATAACTGCCGCAGGGATGGCTTGCACATTCGCATGAGCGTCTTCAGCTTGTTGTCACTGAGATCCTCGAAGACTGCTTGCGGGACATAGGTGTATGCCCATTTCTCCTTTTCTTTTGATGCTGCTTCGCACCAAGCCACTGCAGCCCGTGCCTTTAAGGAAACATCCCTGTCTTCACGTCCCTTTGTCTCGATCAGGGCATAATCATTCCGGTTCAACCGGGCCATGAAATCCGGCGTATACAGGGCGAGCCTTCTCTTTTGCGAGAGGTAATCTATACGAAGGGCCTGAGGTCCGGCATTCTTGCAAAATGCTTTCACATCCGGGGCATGATCCAGGAACTGGCTCATTGCAATCTCAAACTCGCGGTTGCAGGTTACAAGATTGAAAAGGGTATGTTGTGCGGGAATGGCCGGGTGGTTCTCGGAATGCGAGACCTGAAAAGGTTTCCATCCGGATACAGATACGCCTTCGCCTAATGGCTTACGCTCTTCCTTGACGGTCGTCCGGGCGAGAATCAACGGCACAAAGGCGGCCCTGATATGTTCTCTCACATCGCTGTCCGCAAGCCGGCTCAAAAGGCGTGGATCGAACAGGGTGACCCTTTCCTCAAAGAGTATCTCTGTTATGAAGGTCTCAAGAAGAGGAGCCAGGACCTTGTGAGTGCCTCGAAGCCCTGCGATGTGTTCAAGCTCTTCACGGTAATAGGAGACCGCGCCGATTCCGCTTTCTAAGAGCGGCAACCGGATATTCATCTTTTCCACGATCTCATTGGTGAAGAGGTGTCGCCCCTCGTATTGGATCTCCTCTGCCCGCTTGTTGCCAAGGGGCAAGGGGCTATATTTTGAAAACTCCTTGCGAATATCCCCGATAGCCAGGTTTTCCAGCTTCGGTGTGCGCGTATAGCCCACGGAGACTGCGGGCAGAACCACATCAAGCCTCTTGACATCCTTGTTCTCCCTGTCCGGGAATATGGTCACCGTGCTCTTCGGCACCTTGTCAACATCCACGACCTCAATGGGGAGCCCCTCCTGGCTGAGTTCCTGTTGGTAGAGGCTTATAAAGGCATTGTGTTCAACAACCGTAACGAGTTCAGCAGCGCCTCCGGTCGGGGTCATGCGCCGCAAGCCCCGGCCAAGGGTCTGTTCCGGAAGGATGTTTGCCTTGGATGTATAGGCGCGAAGCGGGACAATCGTCGTGACGTTGCGCACGTCCCAGCCCTCGCGAAGCATGAGGACCGACACGATGCACTGATAGGGGCTTCTGCCGGAATCGAGATCACGGGAGAGATCGCGGAGCGCCCTCAGGTCATCTTCGCTGATCTCCTTCTCGCTTTCTAAAAAAACCGGATAGCCCTTCTTTTTCCCGCCGATCCATTTGATCCTTCCCTTGAGGTTCGTGTGGAGGTTGATGGTCCTCCCGTTCAGTTCGGCAAACTGGGGATCAGTATCCAGTCGCCTCGTGATCTGGTCAGCGGCCTCCGTGTCTTCGGTCATGACAAAAAGCAGGGGCTTTTTTTCGCTCTTATCCCATTCCTCCCTGGATTTGAGCCATCTCTGATAGCCCATCATCAGGTGTTGCTCGAATCGCTCGGATGCGTCTTTGCTCGGCCTCTCGCTTAATCCCTCGCCGCGGCCGATGATGGGAATCTTAACGATGCCTCCGTCAACCGCTTCGCCTAACGGCGAGTCGCATATCACATGCTGGAAGATATTTCCGTGATTGTCCTTGGGGGTGGCCGAAAAGTCTAATTGAGCGCAGAGACCGCCTTCGGTTTTATTCCGGATTTCTTGATGAAGAAAACTTATCGCCTCGTTCCATGCAGATCCGGGGTCCCAGAGGTGATGGGCCTCGTCATTGAGCACTATAACCCGGTCATGGGCAGTGATCCGTTTCCGCAGTTCCTTGCCTGTATCGAGGGCGGTTGCTTTGGACACAGGAGGTCCCATCCATTCGTAGGTCTCATCTTCCTTTTTTGTCCTGCGTTTGCTGATGTCATAGAGCCGGTGAATGTTTGTAAGATACAGGGTCCCGCCCGTTGCCGCGCCTGCCGCCTCGCCCTGTAAAACCACGGAAAGGTTCCAGTCACCCCGCCAGGCCACAGGGATAAGAGGGTCTTTGTCGAAAATAACGCCGTTTCCGAAATCCTCCTTGAGTCGCTCAAAGACCGTCAGGTTAGGAGCAATGACCACAAAGTGTCTGGCCATGGGAGAGTCGCTTTCACAAAGGGCATGAAAGTAACTCCACGCGATGGCCAGGCTCATAACTTTCGTCTTCCCCGTACCTGTGGCCAATTTGAATGCATACCTGGCCCAACGGTCTTCGTCCGGGTTGACGCCAAGGGCCGCTGTTTCGCGGTCGTCCCCTCCAAATTCTGAAATGATATTGGAAAGGCTTCTCAGTCCCCGGACCTCCCATAGATAGATCAGGGACTCAATGGCCTCCCGCTGGCAGAAGTAGTAGCTGAACGGAATGCGTTCTTTCGTGGGCGTTTCAATCATGTGATCCCGCTCGAACCAGTGAAAGAGAAGCTCTCGTGTGGTATCAGAAGCACCCGCATATTCACTCTGACGCCATGCCTTTACAAAGGAACGGAGGTTGTTTGCTACAGTGATGGATGACGGCCTTCTCCCCTTCACTACCTTAGCCGGATCGCCGGGTTTCTCAGCCCGGACTCTGTGAAAGTTCGGCTCCTCGTGGGGTGCAAACAGGGGTTCAAGGGCGGCTGAGTTGATGATGGGGCTGGTCATAAGATAACTCTCGTTTTATTAGTTTTTATTGCTTTTCCCTGTTAACAGTCGGGAATTAACAAAAGGACAACTTATTGATAATATTTATTTTACTATTATTGACGCCCGATTTCTTATTGTTTTTTTATTGATTTTATTGCTAATTATCGCCTTTAATATTCCACTTTAAGTATTTCCGCGATATTTTCAGCGCTTTGCTTTTACCGAACAGCGTCGCTTGGCATGCCGGTTCTAAATAGAGATCTCCACCGTGATGCTGGTGTCGCAGCCAAACACGTCGATCACTTTCACGCAGGCGGTGTAGACGCCCTTCTTTGGATATTTGTCATACCCGAAGTCACTGACCGTCTTTAGAGAACGGTCCTTTCGCGTCCGGTAATCCTGCCAGTGATGCTCAAATGGCTTGCCATCGCGCCAGTCAAAGTCCACGGCCCAGAAGTCGATAAAATCAAATCCGCTCTTTATAGCCCGTTCCTTCAAGGCTTCCAACTCCTTGCTCGGCACTTCAGCAAGGCTCGGCAGGAACCTGGTGAGCTTTATGTCCACAACGCGCTTCTTGCCTTTCTTTCTATACACCGGTTCAGCCTCTAAAACGGCGACCTCAAGAAACGGCGGCGGATTCGTCCTGTTCTTCTCCATGATCTCGCGGGGAATCGGAATAAGCTTTATCTTAAGGCCTTCCGCTGCCTCCAGCTCATGGCATACCAAACGAAGGTCCATCTCAAATTCCCATGCAAGGCAATGCACCTCCCTGGCCCCGGCTTCCCGCGCCGCCTTTACCACGGCCCGCACCTCGTCGCGTGTGAAGATGCTGTCAATACCGTCCACATGCACAAAGGCTTGTCCCTTGCGCCCGTGCAGCAAGCCTGTGGCATTGGGCAGCGGCTCCGCCTTGTAGAATTCCATCACTACGCGGCGGTGTTCCTCATCGGCCCCTTTGAGCCGCTCCTTCTGCCACCACTGCCGCTCATAGCGGCCAAGGTTATAGACATCGAATGAGCGGTATTGCTTGTTTGAGTTATGCAGTGTTCGTTGAGCCTCAATCAAGCGTTTCCGGCTGGTGTGTATGGCAAATCGCCCAAGGTCGCACATGATCCAGCGGCGGCCAAGTTTTTCAGCCACTGCGCCGGTTGTGCCGCTTCCACAGAAGAAGTCGGCTATGAGGTCGCCTTCGTTGGAGGATCCCTTTATAATCCTCTCCAGAAAGGCCTCTGGTTTCTGTGTGGCAAACTGGGTGTCTTCCAGGGCCTGTGAATTAACAGGGGGAATGTCATCCCACAGCGATTGAAGTGGCACCCCCTTTTGCTGGTCGAGGTAGCGCTTCAATCTCGGTATACCACCTCCTTCAGGCCAATAAAGCCTCCCAGCTGCGTCAAGTTCCTCTATCCGATGTCTCGGATATCGCCACGGCTTGTTTAGGCCGCGCCATGCATAGACCGGGTTGACGCCAGTGTGCCCTAGAAGGCTTGTCGGCTGAAAGAGACGCCCTGTGCCCTTCTCTATCTGGCAGTAGTATTTCTTGATGTATTCTTTTCGATATGGCACATACTGGTCGTTCCAAATGTAGTCGTCGGCTTTCGTATAGAACAAAAGATAGTCAGTCAATTCAGGGAATCGCTTCCCGGCATTTCCGCGTGGAGTACTCCGCTTCCATGTGATTTGATTATGAAATTTGTCGGCCCCAAAAACTTCGTCCATTAGAAGCTTTAGACTGTGGCCCGTGTGCCAGTCACAGTGCAAATAGAAGCTACCTCGTTCACTAAGAAGTTCCCGCATCAAGATCAGGCGATCATTCATCATGTGCAGATATGAGTCCGTTCCCCTCCCCCACATATCCCGGTATGCAACCATCTCAAGGGCGGATTGATCCTTGCCAATAGTCTCCCTCCTGTCCCCGAGAGGCACATCCATCGTAAAATCCGCCCCCACATCAAACGGCGGGTCAATATAGATCAAGTCGATCTTGCCCTTAAACTCTTTCAGCATGCTTGCCATCACCAGCTTGTTGTCGCCCCAAATCAGCATGTTGCGGAAGTCGTCGCGATGTGCCTTGAGCGGGTCAAACAAGTCACCCTGAACCGCTGCGCGGGAAGCAGGTTCATCAATCGTCTCGATCTTCTGAAGCGGCATGGCACACCCGGCGATATCCAGCGTCCGGCGGTTGCCGTACTCGTCATACTTGCCCTCCCAAATCAACTCCGTCTTCATCTGCGAAAAAGGATGCGGGTTATCCAATCCCCATCGGATGTTGTTAGTCATGTAGTCTCTCCGCGAAAATAACATATAAGGCTCTTTAGACACCTATTTCCAAGCAGCAATTTGAAGAGGGTAGGACAAAGTAGACGAGACTTCCGCAATTCGAGACATACGATCCTGGGTAACCAGGATTAAGTTGTATTGAATTGCCTGGGCAGCTATCCAGATATCATTTTCTTGAACACCCAGCTCCTTGGCCGTTGTTCGATCGACAAGATCTTCCGGTCGCCTCTTTCTCTTGGCCACCCTTCCCTTGGGGTCCTTGGGCGCATACTTCTTAAATAACGCTGCTCGAAGATCTGAATAAGGGCCCACTGTGTGCTTATCGAGATCAAGCACAAAGGGAAATTGGCCCATTTCCTTCCTAACGTCATTTTGCCGACTTATGTCCATTTTAGGAGCTATTTTCAGGCCGTATTCTACCTCTGCCAACACGACAATAGAAATCCAGAAGGGGGACAATGAGATATTTTGAAGAAACGCGTTTATCCTTTCGCGATCTGGATGCCGAGCATCCCATAGAATGCTGACGGCAGTGGTATCCAATAGGTAGCCATTCATCAGGCTTGTCTTTCCTCAAGGTCCATGACAAATTCGTGAATATCTTCGGAATCAAAGGGAGTTATTCTCTTTAGCAGCTCTCCAGCACTGGCCTGTTTCAAATCCATTTCAAGATATTTGTGCAATGGAATACAGGGGGCAAAATCCTCGGGATAAAAGTCGGGAAAATCAAATGGAACTGGTCGAGGATATTCCCTGAAAAAGTCAAGCAACTTTCGTTCAAGTCTTGGAGGGAGGTCGTAAGCTTTCAAGATCAAAGCATCGATTTCCATCAGAGTTTTGATGCAGTCGTGGACAGTGGTCTGTTTGTCGGGATATTTCTCAATTTCCGATCTGAGCTCAGTGTAGCGCTTAATGAGATGAGCAATTTTGTCGTTCTCGATGGCTTCCGGGAATGGGATAGGAATCTCCCTTAGCGTAGTATTGCGATTGCGTCGCTTTTCCTCTCGGAAGAAAAGTGCCGCGTTGACCAAAGGACAATTAATAAGAGCTGATATGGTTTCAGTCAACACTGGCGCTTTGGGCCAAATCGCAATGAAGTTTTCACGACAAACTAAACCACTCGAATCCGGAAATCCGACAATACGCCAAGGACCTCTGCTAATAGCATGTCTATTGGAGATGACCTTCGGCTTTTCCCATGGAAACGAATGGGCATTTGTGCGGCGATACCTCTCTTCCATATTAAGATATACGAATTCTGAGGCATAGTAAGGTTCTATTTTCCCCGGGACCACGTCTAGTCCCTTTTTGAACCCAGGCTTGGGCTCAGATGATATTAAAATGCTCCTATTTTCCTTGAGTGGAATATTCCACTCAATACCTCTGTGAATTTCAGCGATGTTTTTTAGATTAGGATAACCTTTGAGGTAATCCCAAACATCTGAAAGTGGAACATTAGCCAAGGAAATATGCCCCAGATTTGCGGATCTATTTACGACCTTGCCTACCCCTTCGGGCAGCAAGCCTGTTTGAAGAAAAGCTCGCCTGTGGTTTTCACGAACCCAAAAGGTCCTGGTAGATACAATTGACCTTCTGGACTTATTACGTTCCGATGCTAAAACTAGCATAGTTTCTTGATCTGAATGCGCGAAGATGCGATCAGGTAGGGCTATGGACTCTATGTGCTTGTAAGTGCGGGCAATATGATCCTGGATATCTCTATATTTCGCTCCTACTATGGCCGACTTCGGCAACACAAACCCGAGCATTTCCGGAGGCTGTTCCAACACTCTTCGAAGAATTTCGTAAGGTTTATGAGTACTCTGTATTCTGTCGCCGTACCGATTTCTTTCTTGCAATCTAAAGTCTTCAAACGGGGGATTGCAGAGGATTATTTGCGCATTTTGTAATTGCCTTTCCAGAACATCAGTGCCGAAGATATCTTGAGATTTTATTTGCCATCCGTCCGGATTGGGATAATCGGCTAACATGAGAGATAAACGGCAGACCTCAGCGGCAAAGGTGTCAACCTCTATAGCGGTTAATCGATCTTTCAGGTACTTGTGTCTTTGCTGGTCAGTCCATGAAGAAGGCAATAACTCCCGAAGCCGACGCAGGGCAGCAACCAAAAAGACTCCATGGCCTGCACAAGGCTCCAGAACGTGACGTTTACCCTGAGGGAGTGATTCAAAAGGAAGGCGGTCTACAATGAGCCCGGCTACGGTGGACGGCGTACTGTGTATGCCAAATTCTTTCCGGGTTTCCTTTCGTATCAAAGTATTTTCGTAAATGAAGGCCAAATCTTCCACAGAAAGGTTTTGAAAATTGAAGGCGGCCCGAAACCTGTCCCAAACTATCTGCTGCGTATTCGGCTCCTCAAGTATCCGTTGCGTCTCCGGAGTTGCGAATCCGTAAAACTTTTGGATCGCATCTATGATGGTATTTGCATTATTAGCAGACCAATCGCCGGGGTGTTTCCTATTGTCAAAAATCTTGGCTGCAAGGAAACGAAAAACCAGCCGAAAGAGCAAAGCCTCATCAGGCTTGACACCAGAGGTATTGCTTTCATAAGTAATGATGGCTTCGTGGAGTATATCCCTCAACAGGCGATCCAACTTATCATGGATCATGCCCTTCAAAGCAGGCAGAAGACCTATATCAACAAAATCGAGCTGAATTGCCCCTTCAAACGGCGTAATGGCTTTGGCACGAAAAATTGCGTCAGGACTCCACGTTTTACTGTTAGCCTGAAACGCTCGGTGAATATCTATAGCTGGGATGGTTTCCAAATACACGGCTCTGCCCGTGGATTCGATGCGGTACCGGTCGAGACGATCATTAAAAACCTCAAAGAACATGGGAGCACCCAGGCTTTGATAGCCTGAAACATGGTTCGGACCCGATTGGCCATTTGCAGTCAATACCCCGATGCAGGCATTGCGGTAGGACGGCGGCCATTGGGCAAATGCTGCCAACGGAACCTCAAGGTCACGCATTTCAGAAGTAGATGCATCATCGAAGACATAATCTTCCTGTAACAAGTTTTTCAAATAACCTAAGCTGGTTAGCTCATTACGGACTGTATGTAAGACATTCATGGCCTTTGGGCTCATACTTTTCTCCCGAAGGAAGTTTACATTTTTTGGAGTTTTTTTGAGACGCCCCCCTTGTTTGGATGCCAAACCTCCGACTTCTGTAAACCTACTATCTCAGCTCCGATTTGCTCGGTATCAAATCGCAAATACTGCTGTCTTGTTATGGCGCTAAAGTACTTCCCTTTTTCAGCAACAATCATATCCACACCGTCAGTATAGATGATCAGCCGCGAAAGGGGCTCGTCATCCGGCAACATCTTGGATAGGTTCTCTATCCCGTCTCTCACCTTTTGGAGGCTTAACCCCTTGTTTCTCAATGACGCCAAGACTCGTAATTTGACAATATCCTTAAAAGAGTAGAAAGAGGACTTGCCCTCTCTTTCCGGGGAAACGAGATTGATCCTGACCCAGTACTTCAGCTGATTTGGGGTCGCCCCTGTCAGTTTACGAACCAGATTTGTTGGATATGCGTTGTCCATGTCAGATTTTGGTTGAAAAGGGTGCGTTTATCGAATCTTTTTCAACCAATTTAGACATAAAACGTTTGGAAGGTCAAGCGAAAACCCATCTTAAAGGATTGTCAATCGGGACGTTCGTGCAGAACGTGCATAGCTGATCTTTCTGATCTATTTGCTGTGAGAACCCGCCTCGTATCTTCACCTGTGGTTTGCACATGACAAGATACGCCACGAACTCTCTCTATCCCTGCAAGCACAGGCATATCGTCCCACGTTCGACCATCCAATACCCGCCTCGCCTGCGTCGCAGAGCAACCTGTCTGCGTACGGACCTGCCGCTGCCTCAGCGGGGCAAGCTGGGGCGCACAGGCGGGAGCGTCATGGTAGCCAGGTTACTTCTTGTTGAATCCCCCAGTGCTTGCAGAAAAGAAGGTTCCCCGCCGGCCACTGGCGGCCGAGTCAACCCTTTACTGCCTTCCTATCCTTTTTGAAAGCCTTAAGCTCATCCGGGTCAAACACAATGCTTCTGCCTACCCTCTGATGTTTTATGTTTCCTGCTTTAATCCATCTCCTCAAGGTAATCTCGGCCACATCAAGGTATTCCGCTGCTTCTTTGACAGTAAATGGCGATTGTCTGATTTCATCAAAGACTTCATTATGACTGTATGAATCTTTCTCAAATCCCCGCCTCGCTATAACAGAGAATAACTTTTCTCTTTCTTTCAACGGCATCTCCAAAATTTCCCTATAAACTTTCTCAGCAGTAATCATTATCACTCAACCTCCTTCAAATACCTCTTGAGTTCACGATAAAAATTCTCATGGGGACCTATCATGAAAAACACTATTTCTCCCTCTTGGAGACGATAGGCAATCAGATATTTCTGTCTCATATGTGAAAATTTATGAACTTGAAATCCTTTCAGGTCACCCTTTTTGGATTCGCCCATCTCAGGATTGATTATTATCTTCTCGACTTCATCCTCAATAACGAGTTGAAAAGGTCTTGTTTGCTTCTTCACGAATTTCCTGAATAGTGGCTTGTAAGATTTTTCCATGATACCTTTTATGATAAGCTATATTATCATTTTGTCAATCATTATTTCGTGAATCCACTGGAATGCTCGTCTGGCGTGAAATTCGGAACAGCACCTAAAAAAAGCCACGTCGTTCCCCGTTCGACCATCCAATTGTCCCCCCGCTGTCGATAGGATGAGGGCTAATGACAAAAACACCTTTGCCCTTGACTAATACAACCAACTCTGAGAAATAACCCCATACTAACGAAGGGGGGCTTTGACTACGCAGACAATTCACCATAAAGCAAATTCGACGGATCAATTGAAAAAGCAAGTGTTCGTCTTTCGGACATCAGAAACTCAAGAAAAGTGAGGAGTAGACCATGCAGAACAGATCATTAATGGTGATGGTGTTGAGCATCGCGGCTATGGCAATCGTTCAATTGACCTTTGCAGGGGAGACAAGAAAGATGGATAAAGGAAATGTAATTGTGGCTATGGAAACCTCAGAAGGTGTGATCAAGATCGAGCTTTGGGCTGACAAGGCCTCGGAAACGGTTAAGAATTTCTTGGCGTATGTTGATGAAAACTTCTATGATAGCACGATATTTCACAGGGTTATCGATAACTTCATGATACAGGGCGGGGGCTTTACCGCAGATATGAGAAACAAGGATAAAGGCCAGCCCATAAAGAACGAGGCGACAGCGGAACTGAAGAACGACCGGGGCACTATTGCCATGGCAAGGACACAGGATATCCATAGCGCCACATCCCAGTTTTTCATTAACCTCAAGGATAATGATTTTCTAAACCACTCTGACAACACACCCGGGGGATTTGGATATGCCGTCTTTGGCAAAGTGGTCGAGGGCATGGATGTGGTTGACCGCATAGGCAAAGTCAAGACCACGACTTCCGGTCCGTACAGAGATGTTCCCGCAAAGCCCGTGGTTATCAAGAACGTAAAGCGCCTGGAAAGCAACTAGTAAAACATTTCATAGACGCCTTTTCCATTCTCCACTCACTCGGTGTCCCGCTTAAGGACGGCAAGGAAGGCAGACTGGGGGATCATGACGGAGCCGACCATCTTCATCCGCCGTTTCCCCTTTTTCTGTTTTTCAAGGAGCTTTCTCTTCCGCGTAATATCTCCACCGTAACACTTGGCTGTCACATCCTTGCGATAAGCCGAGATAGTCTCCCGCGCAATGATCTTTGCACCGATTGCACCCTGGATGGCGATCCTGAACATCTGTCTCGGGATCTCCTTTTTCAGCTTTTCGCATGCATACCTCGCCCGGTCGTAAGCCCCGTCTCGATAGACCAGTTGGGAGAGGGCATCCACTTTTTCGCCGTTGATAAGGATGTCTAGTTTGACAAGATCGCTGTCACGGTAGTCAATGAGTTCGTAATCAAAGGAACCATAGCCCTGAGTGACGGTCTTGAGCCTGTCGTAAAAATCGTAGATTACCTCAGCCAGCGGGAGCTCGCATGTCAGCTCAATCCTTTTGCTGCCCATGTATTGATGCTTTGCATTGACGCCCCGGCGCTCAAGGCAGAGCTTTATCACCACGCCAAGATATCTATCGGGCGTCATAATGGCTGCCCTGATATAAGGCTCTTGCGTCTTAGCGATCTTGGCAGGATCGGGATAAAGAGCAGGGTTGTCGACAACCTCTGTTGCCCCGTCGGTCATGATGAAAATATACTTTACCGAAGGCGACGTTATGATAAGAGAAAGGTCAAATTCACGCTCCAAACGTTCCTGCACTATTTCCAGATGCAGCAGCCCAAGGAAACCACACCGGAATCCAAAACCCAGGGCTGCCGAGGTGTCCTTCTCGTACACGAGGGAGGCATCATTTAGCTTCAACTTATCCACGGCCATTGCCAGGTCTTCGTATCCGTCAGATGCCACGGGATAGATAGAAGAAAAAACCACGGGCTTGATTTCCCGGAAACCCGGCAACGGCGCTGCACAGGGACAATTATCATGCGTGACGGTATCCCCACATCTGGTGTCGCTCACGGTCTTGACCCCAGCAATAATGTAACCCACCCCCCCGGCTGAGAGCATGTCCTTTCGAACCCTGTCAATCTGAAAGACCCCAACCTCTTCCACCCGGTATGTGGCATTATTGGACATAAAGCGTATGGCGTCCCCAGGCCTTACAGTGCCTTCAAAGATCCGGCAGTGGATAATCGTACCCCGGTAGGGATCATAGTGAGAGTCAAATATAAGGGCCTGCAAAGGGCTGTCCGGATCTCCCGCGGGTGCGGGGAGCCTTTTAACAATCGCTTCTAGGACATCGTCAACCCCGATCCCTTCTTTGGCCGAAGCGAGTATTGCCCCTGCCGAGTCCAGTCCAAGATCGTCTTCGATCTGCTGTCTAACCCAATCCACGTCAGCGGCCGGAAGATCGATCTTGTTGATCACCGGAATAATCTCAAGATCATGGTCCATGGCCATATAAAGGTTCGCCACCGTTTGGGCCTCCACCCCCTGGCTCGCATCCACCAGGATGAGGACCCCTTCACAGGATGCAAGGGACCTGGAAACCTCGTAGGTGAAATCCACGTGACCGGGTGTATCGATAAGGTTCAAGGTGTAAGTGTGGCCATCTTCAGCAGTGTAAGGCAGGGAGACGGCCTGGCTTTTGATCGTAATACCCCGCTCCCTCTCAATGTCCATTGTATCAAGGATCTGCTCTTTGAAATCTCGGTCCGAGATGATGCCGGTCGCCTGGATGAGACGGTCCGAAAGGGTCGATTTGCCGTGGTTTATGTGAGCAATGATGCTGAAATTTCGGATGCGTTTCACGATGTCCCAAAACCCATGCCAAAGGCCCGCAAATTTGCCTCCACAAACTTCTCCTTTGTCTTGGTGCGGATAGTCTCTTCAAAGGCTTCTCTGGCAACCGGCAAGACTCCGCTGCTGGCCAGAGCGCCAATCATCACCACGTTGGCTGACAGCGCAGACCCGGCTTGCTGCGCCAAGGTCTGTGCATTTAACGTAATCAGTTTCTTCACGCGGCTCCGGACAAAGGCAAAGAGCTTCTCAACATCAGGGTAAGCGCCTTTCCCAATAGCCACACTGAAAGGGGTCACCCGTACGCTATTAGAAATGACCACGGAGTCGGCCGAACATCTCCGCAAAGCCCGATAAGTCTCCACCGGTTCAAATCCGAGAAGAACATTTGCCTCGCCGTCCGAAATGATCGGGCTTTTGATATCGCCGATCATCACGGTCGATTCTACTACTCCGCCCCGCTGGGCCATACCATGGACCTCGCTGGCCAGGACATTATGACCCGCGTAAATTGCAGCTTCGGCCATAACCTTGGTAGCCAGAAGAGTTCCCTGCCCGCCAACGCCCGTGAAACATATACGATAATTGTCCATTCGATCTCTCCCTTTTACGAAACCTTCCATTTAATTAGTGTCCATCCATAATTCGTGGATGGACACTAATTAAACCAATTCAACTAATCAAACGGTGTTTCTCAGGCATCAACGTCGCAACACCTGATCACTGCCCTAAATCTTTTTTGGCCTGATCTTCTTGCAAAACTGGATACATACCCCGCAACCGATACAAAGCTGTTGGTCAATGATCATGGTTGTCTTGGCATCAGGAGCCGGATTCTTGTAAAGGGCGGGACACCCGAAAGTGTCAATGCATTCCGTGCACTCCGTATTGCACTCAGGACCTACCACGAACGCCCGTTTTGATTTCTTGCCAAGGACCCGCCTCTCGTATAGAGGACACGGGGCCTTGGCTATAATGACGGAAAGCTGGTTTGACTCCAGGGCCTCCTGGATCGCCTTCTTGGTCTTGGACAGGTTGTTCGGATTGACTACTGCCACCTGCTCAACGCCACAGGCCCTGACAATGGCCTCAATGGAAATAGAGGGCTTGTCCCATCCGGGCAGCGTGATATCCGCGCCAGGATGAGGTTGGTGGCCGGTCATGGCTGTTGTGCCATTGTCGAGGATGACAAGAATGAAGTTGTGTTGGTTGTGCACGGCATTGATCAGCCCTGTGATACCCGAGTGAAAAAACGTTGAATCGCCGATAAACGCAATCACCTTCTTGCCTGTTACCCTGGAGATGCCGGCCGCTGAAGTGACACTGGACCCCATGCAAATAAGAAAGTCCGCTGTCTGCAAGGGGGGCAGAATCCCCAGGGTGTAACACCCGATATCTGTGGGAAAGATGACTTCGGCCTTGGTCTCTTTCAGCACGCTGTTGACTGCATAATAGGCTGCCCGATGGGGACAACCCGCACACAGGTTTGGAGGCCGCATAGGAACCTGAATGGGCTCCGGGTTCTTCTCTACGTCGACGGGTTCTGGCAGGGTATAGTCAATGCCGAAAAACCGCGCTATGACCTCACGCACCATGCCGGGGTTGTATTCATATAGACGTGAAAAGAGATCCGCCCTTTTTCCGGCAATAGGTGTGACAAGACCGTCGGTCTGGGCTGTAACCCTAAGACTATCCTCTAACAGAGGCTCCAGTTCCTCCACAACGAGGATCTTTTCCACCGATTTGATAAAGTCTAGTGCAAGCTTTTCAGGAAATGGGTATGTGAAACCGAGCTTCAGCACCCTGACCTTGTCCTCAATCCCAAGATCCTTGATGGCATCAGCCACGTAGTTATAGGCCATTCCGCTTGTGGCAATGCCCCAGGAGCCTTCGCCGGTCACTGTATTAAAAGTCGATTGGCAGGCCATGTCCCGAGCCTTTTCCGCCTGATCAAGAAGCACCTTGTGGCGGACCCTGGCATTTGCCGGTACAGTGACAAATCGAGCACTATTCTTCTCAAAAGCACCTTTGGTCTTCGGGGGCCTCAGTTGGGCCGTTGTGACAATGCCGCGATAATGGCTCAACCGTGTGGTGGTCCGAAGCAGCACTGGGAGCTCAAGGGCTTCTGAAATTTCAAAGGCTGCCTTGGTTATCTCTTTGGCCTCTTGGGCGGATGCGGGTTCCAGCATCGGCAGGCTGGACAATCTGCCGTAGATCCGACTATCCTGCTCGTTCTGGCTTGAAAACATCGACGGGTCGTCGGCCGTAACGATAACCATGCCTCCCCGCACGCCGACATAGGCCAATGTCATCAATGGATCGGCAGCCACATTAAGGCCCACGTGTTTCATACTGCACATTGTCCGCACGCCAGACACAGCAGCACCTGCAGCCGTCTCCAGGGCCACCTTTTCATTGGTAGAATACTCAAAGTAAAGCTCTGATTCGGAAGCTATGCGAAAAAAGTTGTCTCCTATCTCAGATGACGGTGTGCCCGGATAGGTCGTGGCAAAGCTCAGGCCAGCCTCAAGAGCGCCTCTAACAATGGCCTCGTTTCCCAGAAGGAGAAGTTTCTTGCCTGTCTCTTCAGTCAACAGGGGATGCATAAGTACCCTCCATATTCATACGAAATAATGAAGCTCCCCGCAGCAAGCTGCAGGGTATCAAAGCGGAATTGCGCCGTAGCCAAAAACCCGCCTTGCCTTCGCGCAGCGCAGGCGCTTGCGCCGCGTGTCATCCGTGAAGCCAAGTCGCCGACGCGCCATAGCTTGGGCGACGGTGCGCTGCAGGGTATCCCGGCGAAGGCGAATCAAAATCCAGAGTAACTATATTACTTTCTTACCAAAAGTCCTGTTGGAAATCCAGCCTTACTAATCGAGTAACCGTTTACAGGTTAACCATTGAGGGTTGCTTTTCTTTTGTTAACCTTCCCGTATCCGTTGACGGAGTATTGGAACAAAACCAGGCTCCCAAACAACGTCCGACTTGGAAAAACATCATGGTTACTCGACTGCAACACACAGATCGTGATAATTTGTCTATTTCATGGAGACTTTCAGACCCATTGCTCCATCACTCCAGTACTCCAATACTACTACGTGAATCTTGATCCGGTAGCCCTTCTCAGGTCAGAATAGTCTATAGCTTCTCCCAGATAGGCATCAATGACATCCTGGTTGTCCTTGATGGCATGAGGGTGGCCCTCCGCTATCTTCTGGCCGTAATTAATAACCACGATCTCGTCAGATATGTTCATGACAAGATTCATGTCATGTTCTACGAGCAACACGGTGATGCCCTGATCCCGGATGGCGCAGATTCGTTCTGCCAGATACTCCGTTTCACGATCGTTAAGGCCTCCTGCTGGCTCATCCAGGAGCAGCAGTTGGGGGTCGGTTGCCAGAGCCCTTCCAATCTCTAGGAGCTTCTGGTCGCCCAGCGGAAGGTTGTCTGCCTTCATGTTTTTTTTCTCAAGCAGCCCTGCGAATTCGAGGCGCTCCAGGGCAGCTTGCCTG
Organism: Deltaproteobacteria bacterium; assembly: GCA_016930875.1. Taxonomy (NCBI): domain Bacteria; kingdom Pseudomonadati; phylum Myxococcota; class Myxococcia; species Deltaproteobacteria bacterium. The sequence continues at coordinate 27,784 of JAFGFW010000095.1, forward strand.
ATCTTCTCTTCCTCCTGTCGCATTCTCTTGAGGCGAAAGCCAGCAGCAAAAAACTCTGATCGAGTCCTCACATGACGTCCTACCATCACATTTTCAAGCACCGTCATCTCGCCAAAAAGCTCCACGGTTTGAAATGTACTCGAAATACCTTGATCTGCGATCTGATACGGATTCAGACCGTTTATGGGCCGCCCCTTCAACCGGACCTCGCCCCTTGTGGGATCAAGAAGACCGGTAATCATCTTAAACAGCGTGGTCTTTCCAGCGCCGTTTGGACCAATGACAGACTTGATCAACCCTGAATCCACGGCAAAGGAAAGAGAGTTGATGGCCAAGAGGCCGCCGAATTCTTTGCATAGCCCATCAATTTCCAATAAGGCTTTATTATCTTTCGTTAAACGCATAGTTATCACTTAAACGTGCAACTTCTCAACAACCACTGGGACGATAGATGAACCCCGGGATCTTGTCAACCTGAGCCTCAATGCGCAATTACGTGCATTCAATGAAAAAGTTTTTCTAATATCAGATTGGCAGGATACTTGCACGAATACACAGCCGATAGACCTTGATGACAACATTTCGTTCACTTTTTCTCAAGAACAAGGAGCACGAAAATGTCACTTGATAAGCAAATGACAATCCTGGTTGTAGATGATTCCGGAACCATGCGGGCGATGTTCAAACAGATGCTAAACAAACTTGGTTTTGCTAACATCATTTCCGCTGTGGATGGCGTTGATGGAATCGAGAAGCTTCAAGAGCATAATATAAATCTGATAATCAGCGACTGGAATATGCCGAACAAGGACGGGTTGGACTTTCTGAAATGGGTCCGTCATGATGAGAAATGTGAGAATATCCCTTTCATACTGGCAACAGCACAGGGCGATAAGTCTCAACAAGAGCTTGGCAAAAAGGAGGGGGCAAATAACCATATTGCAAAGCCCTTTGACACTGAAGAACTCAAGGCAAAAATCGATGAGACTCTTGGCCTAAAAGACGGGGTCGCGGAAGAAAAGCGCGAGCCAAGGTTGATTCACGGGAAGGTTCAAATGAGAGTGGGACATATTCAGATTACCGATCACCTTGCACTCGGAGTTCTAAGGCATCAAATACAAATAGGAGAGGTTGGTCCCAAATATTTTGACCTGGAGACTCTATGCATGCCCGGCTGGAACCCGATTCAAGAATCTCTGGAAAAGGGAAACGTTGATGCCGCTTTTATTCTGGCCCCTATTGCAATGGATCTCTTTGGATTTCGTGCACCCATAAAACTAGTACTGCTGGCTCACAAAAACGGCAGCATTTTTGTGCGTTCAAACAAGGATGAAATCAATAATTATGAATCACTGAAAGACTTCTTCAAATATAAGGTAATAGACATCCCCCATAAGATGTCTGTCCATAATATGTTGGCACACAAATTCTTGACCGACTTGGGTCTGAAGCCGGGAGTCCCTGGAAAGAAGCCCATTAATGTCCGTTTTGAAGTCGTGCCGCCAGTAAAGATGGCAGGCATAATAAAGAAGAACGAAGAAGTCGCAGGCTTTATTGTGGCCGAACCGATCGGTTCGAATGCTATTGCAAAGGGAATTGCAGAGTTTCAGTTCCTCTCTGCATCGCTCTGGAAAAACCATCCCTGCTGCGTCGTTGCCATGCGGGATGAGTTTATTTCAGAATATCCCGATGCCGTGTATGAGTTTACGTCTTTGCTTGTTCAGGCTGGGAAGTTTATCGAGCAAAACAAAAAAAAGGCTGCTGAAATTGCTGTTGCTTTCTTGGATCCGAAAAAAGAATTGGGCTTGACCACATCCGTTCTGGATAAGGTCCTTAACGAACCTCAAGGGATAACAATGAATGACCTGTACCCGGTGCTTGAGGACCTTGACAAGATTCAACGATATATGCACGATCAAATGGACATAGGCGTTTTGATTGACGTCGAAAGGTTCGTTGATCTAAAATTTGCCGATGCAGCGTGCAAATAGATCTCAGTAGTCCAGCATGAATCAGTTGCCGATAGCACGGGTTATCAAAATTGAATTCTCGCTCAGTCCACGACAATAACGGACATTTTCTTCGCAAGTTGCACAACCTTGTTGGAAACACTTCCAAAGAAAAACTGCTTAATACCCGAGAGTCCCCGTCTTCCAATAACAAGCGTATCGTATTTCCCATGCTGGGCCTCTCTTAATATATCTCTTGCCAGGCCTACCTTCTTTTTCCTGATCTTGACGGTCACATTCTTGGAAGCAAAACCTCCCCTTACAAGACCCTGCTTGGCCTTTTCCATAAAGGCTTTAACACTCTCTTTCTTGGTGTCCTCTATGGCACAAAATGCTTGTCTGCTTTCCTTAAATAGTGGCGTAAGGGCGGGGCTGTCCAGCCCGCAGGCTGCAGTGGAATCTGGTATAACACTAAATAGCGTAACCAAGGCGTTTGGATGCATGCTTTTAGCCACGTAGTTAACTGCCTTCATGGAATTCTTGGATTCATCGACTGCAACTAGAATTTTTTTTGCCATTTTTCCTCTCCTTTCATGAAGCCTTCTGTCACACAAAGTGCCTTGATTTCTATCGATAATCCTTTATCAATATAAGGCTCTTTGTGTCAAGGGCAAAAGATACAAGTCTCAAGAGTTGTGGCGCCCCCTTTCAATTCCTCAAAGGGTTGTGGGGCTGTACAGTCACCAAAATGGTGGGAAAAGGTATGGCTTGGGGAGCTAAAGGAGAGAAGAATTACGTGTCCTTGTTGTGCTTCACGTTGATTCCATTGATACGCCTGCCAGTTCTTCGTCTTCTGGTTCAATCCAGACAATGTGGGCCTTGTTGATAATGAAGACCTTTCCAGAGCCTCCAGAGTATGCAGCATCAAATAGAACAACAAAAGGCTTATCTGATCTAGTAAATATGTCTGAAACCCGTCGTTCTGAACCTAGATTTACCTTGCCTTGTATGACACTACCTTCTACTGTTCTCACGGTAATTGCTGCAGGTCTGACTATTCTGTCCGCTTCAACTTGTGTTCCCATGATAAGACCCTCCCTGCTTGGCACAAGATTATCATGATTCCAACAAAAAGGGTCAACCGAAATGGCCAACCCATCTCATAACAACTTGGTGGAGCTGAGGGGGATCGAACCCCTGACCTCATGACTGCCAGTCATGCGCTCTCCCAGCTGAGCTACAGCCCCGATTAGTCTGTTTTTTTGTGGTAGAAAATTCTTGAGACAACCACGAAGATACGAAATGTCTCTGGAAATCTTTTCTTCGTGCTTTCGTCTCCCTTTGCGTTTTGCGGCGTTCGCCTTGAGAACATCACGTGGTAATCTTTTTTCTTTGTTTCACCTTGTTCAAGTTAATTTTTATTATTTTATAACAATAACAAATCAACTGTCAATTATCTTTTTTGGATACCAATTCGGTCAAAACCCCAAAACAGCTCTTTGGGTGCAAAAAAGCTACTTGTTTCCCATGGGCCCCGGCGCGGGGGGTCTCATCCAGGAGTTTGACACCTTGGGCTTTGAGCCTCTCAAGCGTGTCACCGACATCATCAACCTCATAGGCAATATGGTGGATACCTTCGCCACGCTTGGTAATGAACCTGGCGATTACACCCTCTTTTGAAGTTGGCTGAATCAACTCAATATTCACCCCGCCTACAGGAACAAAGGCGATCTTCATTTCCTTTAAAGTCTCTTCATGTTCCACTGCCAGGCCAAGCGACTCCTCGTAAAAGCACTTGGCGTGCTCGATGTCAAAGACGGCAATGCCTATATGGTCGATCTTTTTAGCCTCCATAAAATCTCTCCTTATTTATAAAATCCCTTTTGCGAAAACCGGCGACTCCTTGACAACACTCCTATAACCCGCTATATATCATAAAAAAGCTTGGCGCCCACAAGCCAAGCACAACCTTAAACAAAAATTGTTAGCTTGTGGCCTGTCAGTTTACTCATGCAACACAGTTTTTTTGCAAACCAGCGTCAGCGTGCCTCCGGCATTTCCACAAAGCAGGAAATGTTTAAGGAGTTCGACGCCACGGAACTCTATTGCCCAAGGTGCGGGAGATCAATGCCCGTGCGCAAGCGCCTGTTGTTGGTCCTCCCAGAAGGAGACAAGTACGAATATCTGTGCAACATGTGTGGAGCTTCCGTGGGAACCAAGGTAGTTCGGGGAAGCGAACAGCTTCGCGTGATCATTTGATCCGGGTCAGGCAACGACGTTTCGAGTTCCTTCGTTGCGCATAGTGCGGAGTTGGGCCAATTCCCATACATAGTCATAAAGATGGAGGCCCTTGCTGGCTGCCACTATCTCACCATCTGCGACACCGATTTCGCTAGCCATGTACTCCTTTAGAAGTTGAATTCCGCCAAGGTTGGCCGGAAAACCATTCCATAAATCCCAAGATCTGAAATAGACCACGAAGTGGAGCCTCTCGTTGCGAATACGAGTATCTATGTGGCGCAGACACGGGGGATCTCCCAAACGAACATCGGATGGAACCGAAACTGTCATTGCTGCTTGGTTTGTGCCATAGCCTTTTGTCTTGTACATATTGATGACTGATTCTATCTGGTTAACAACACTCAACTCTACCGTATTCTTCGAGGGATCACGCTGTAACTCCTGTCCATTTTTTGCAATAAGACCTGCTTCGCCGGCACACGGCAATGACCAACCAGCAAGACGCTCGCCGTAAGTGTAGTCTTCGTTTGGCTGCTTCTCGGGGGTCATCAAGTACGGTAGGTATTCCTCTAGATATCCTTCTGCCACGGGATTTGGTATGCCAAAGGAAGCGGGTATATCCGGAATTAAGGGCCGGACCGCAGGATATTTGATGTGAACAGTCACATAGTCAAACTCGAGCCGTTTCTGTCCGACGTAGCTACCATGATCGACCTTGTACTGATGACCCTTGTCCAAAATCTCATATACACATTGAAACCACGCATCGGGTAAGTCCCGTGCCTCTATGGAAACGAGATTCATCTAAATATCCAGTCGCTGTACATACAAAGCGTTTGTCTCAATGAATTTACGTCTCTGCTCCACTTCGTCACCCATTAAAACAGTAAATATATCATGAGCCTCGAACATATCTTCGACCTTAACCTTAAGAAGTGTTCGGCTTTCTCGGTTCATAGTCGTCTCCCAAAGCTGTTCAGGATTCATCTCCCCAAGGCCCTTGTACCGCTGGATAAAAAGACCCTTCTTGGCATCTCGCAAAAGGAGGGAAAGAAGCTCGTCTCTGCTTTCAACGGAAACAGATTCTTTGCCGTTATCGTAGACAATAAAAGGGGGTTTATTGGGTGTCAAAAAGTCTTTCCAGAGGACTATTCCCTTTTGAAAATCCGGAGAAGAAATAAGTTCCCAACCAATTTTTACTTTAATGTTCCCGTTGCCTTCTTGTTCTGCAACCAGTTCAAAAATATTATGCTCTTCATCTTTAACAACATGGGCCGTTTTGTAGCCAACAGATATTAGACTATATGAAAGATCGCGCATACGTTCTTCATTTTGAAGGAAGGTCTTGTCTTTTGCTTGTCTTTCAAGTAACAACTCAATCAGTGGTCGGCTATAACTTCGCCGTTCCAGGCGTCTCACCGCAGTCTCATAGTCAACAAGACTCCCCATAAATACATAGAGACTATCCCCTTGCAAGAAGGCCTCCCTGCCACCGGTCTTGACTTTCTTTGCTTCGCATATCCGCTTCATTAAGAACTCATTCAGACCAGCCTCTTCTTTCACGTAAATCGCTTTTTTTCCCTTCCCAATCCTAAATAGTGGCGGCTGCGCAAGATAAAGGTGGCCCAGATCTACTAAATCCGGCATCATACGATAAAAAAATGTAAGCAGGAGGGTTCGAATATGAGAACCGTCAACATCAGCATCTGTCATAATAATAACCTTGTGATACCTCAATTTATCGATATTGTATTCATCTCGGCCAATACCGGTACCAAGAGCTGTAATCAATGTCTTAATTTCTTCACTCTTGAGCATCTTGTCGAACCGGGCCTTCTCTACGTTTAGTATTTTTCCTTTTAAAGGAAGCACTGCCTGAAATTTCCGGTCTCTTCCTTGTTTTGCGCTCCCGCCAGCCGAATCGCCCTCCACAATAAAAAGCTCCCTTTTAGACGGATCTACTTCCTGACAATCTGCCAGTTTCCCAGGAAGTGATGCTTCTCCCAACACACCCCTTTTCCTGGCTATATCACGCGCACGTCTGGCTGCCTCCCTGGCACGCGCTGCCTCAACAACCTTTGCTATTATCTTCCTTGCTATCGTTGGATTTTCCTCTAAAAAAGTGCCAAGTTTTTCATTCAAGAGGGTTTCCACAAGTCCCTTGACCTCGCTGTTTCCAAGCTTGGTCTTTGTCTGGCCTTCAAACTGCGGAGATCTAAGCTTGATACTGATGACGGCTGTCAACCCCTCCCTCACATCATCACCACTCAACTTTTCTTGAAGGTTCTTTGGTAGATTACTACTAGAACCGTAATAATTTATAGTGCGGGTTAAGCCGGACTTGAATCCTACAACATGAGATCCACCTTCCACTGTATTAATATTGTTGGCAAAGGAAAAAATTTTTTCATTATATGTATCATTGTATTGCATTGCCACTTCAATGGAAACATCATGTTTTTCGCTTTTCACATAGATGGGTTTTTTGTGGACAAGTGTCCTTCCTTTGTTTAGATACTCCACAAATGAGACTATACCTCCCTTATAGTAGTATTCCTTTTTCTTGTCCGTCCGCTCATCTTCAAACACGATTTTAAGTCCCTTGTTTAGAAAGGCCAACTCTCTCAATCGCTGAGATATAAGGTCAAAACTAAAATCAGTGGTTTTAAATATGTCATGATCTGGTAAAAAACGGATTTTTGTTCCCCTCCTCTTGGTCTTTCCAATAACTTCAACTTTAGAAGTACTCTTCCCTTTTTCATAAGACTGGAAGTAAACCTTTCCTCCTGAACGGATCTCAACTTCAAGTAAACTCGACAGGGCATTCACAACAGATACACCTACTCCATGTAATCCACCAGACACCTTATAGGTATCGTGATCAAACTTACCACCGGCGTGTAGTTTGGTCATAACTACTTCAACTGCCGGAATATGCTCGGTCTTATGGATTCCTACAGGTATTCCCCTGCCATTATCTTCCACTGTCACACTGTTGTTAGAATGAATTAATACCGTTATTAAATCACAATACCCTGCAAGCGCTTCATCCACACTATTATCTACTACTTCATAGAGAATATGGTGTAACCCCTCTACAGAAACATTACCAACATACATAGAAGGTCTTTTTCTAACTGCGCTGAGACCTTCCAATACCTTTATTTTATCAGCATCATATATCGTTTCAGAAAACTGCATTTCAAACCCTCATTGGCATAATGACACTTAAAAAATTTGGATCATTATCACCTTCCAACAGACAAGGTGTGGCTTCATCACTTAATCTTATTATTAGTTCTTCGCTTTTCATAGTGGCTATTGCATCTATAAAATATCTTGGATTGAAAGCTATTTCAATTTCGTCACCATTGTAACTAACAGGAATTACTTCTCTTGATTCTCCTATATCTGGATTTGTAGTTTTCGCCTCCATTTCCTTATTATTTATTTTACAACTCACACTGCGATACTTATCAGAGGAAAGAATAGACATCCTTTTCAGCATCATCACAAATACTTCTTTTTTCACTCTGAGTTCACCTTCGTTTTTTTTAGGAATAACTAAATCATAATCAGGAAATTCACCTTCAATAAGCCTAATAATTAAGCCTTCAGAATCCTTTCTTACTATGAAGTTTCTATCCTTAAATCCTATGTGGACCTTACCTCCTCCCTCCAAAAGTCTTAGTACTTCAATAATGCCACTTTTGGGGATTATAACACCCTTCTCTAGCGCAACATACTGTTCCTTTTCCATTGACTGATCAATCTTTGATAGTCTATGCCCATCAGTTGATACCATTCGAAGCCTTCTCTCATCGCCTTTATCAATTGTTTCAAAAAAAACACCTGCTAAATGAGGACGTGCTTCATCACTAAGCACTGCATATATGGTTTTTTCAATCATATCTCTTAAAACATGAACATCCATCTCAAACAGTTCTGCACCCTCAACATCAGGCAGCCCAGGAAAATCATTTGGGTCCATACCAACAATATTATATTCCACATCCTTATCTGCAATCTGAATCCATTTATTTTCCAATTCTTTAAAAACCAATAGGTTACTTGGAAAATCTTTTATTATTTCATACAACTTTCTTGATGGAATAACACCGGAACCCGAGCTCAGTATTTCTGCCTTATATTTTCCATGAAACGCTATCTCAAGATCTGTAGCTATAATAGATAAATGTCCGTCGTCTGCCGTGACAAATACATTGGAAGTAATAGGAATATTTGTTTTTTTTCCTGTAATTCCCTGTATTTTTGATAATCCTTGATAAATAATTTCTTTTTTAATTTTAAACTCCATGATTAACTCCTTATACTAATAAATAATAAAGAACCATAATAATAAAGACTGTTTGTTTTGTTTAAAAAAAATTCAACGTCTTTAAATACAACAAAAATAAACGTTAATTACTGTGTTTAAAAATAAGAAAAAAATAAGAAATCCAAAGAAAAAAGTTATTTATCCATAACCTAATTAATTATTGAAAAGATATCAACAAAATTATAATCGTCCTATTATGGAATAAAAAACTACCACTATTTATTCGCTCAAAACATGGTTAAACTAAGAAGAAAAGTAGTCTCTGACAATTCTTATAGCGCAAAATTCTCCGCACATTGTGCATACTTCGTCTAAACTCGGCTCACTGCTGGCGCGATAAGCCTTGGCCTTTGAAGGATCTATTGATAAGGAAATTTGTTTTTTCCAGTCCAATGCCTTTCGTGCCTCAGACATCTCAAGATCCCACTTAATAGCACGCTTATTTCCCCTTGCAATGTCAGCTGCATGGGCTGCTATCCTATTTGCAATAACACCTTCTTTCACATCTTCTACAGACGGAAGCCTGAGGTGTTCTGCAGGTGTAACATAGCAAAGAAAGTCAGCACCTGCCATACCTGCTATAGCACCTCCAATAGCACCTGCAATATGATCGTAGCCTGCAGCTATATCTGTAACTAAAGGTCCTAATACGTAAAAAGGCGCGCCTTTACATAGTTTTTTTTGCATAATAACATTTGCTTCTACTTGATTCATAGGTACATGGCCTGGTCCTTCTATCATAACCTGAACACCAGCTTCCCACGCCCTTTCGGTCAATTCTCCCAGGGTCAGAAGCTCCTGGACTTGGGCACGATCTGTGGCATCTGCCAATGACCCGGGTCGTAGTGCGTCACCAAGGCTGAGAGTTATATCGTATTTCCTTGCAATAGAAAGGAGACGTTCAAAATGTTCGTAGAATGGATTTTCCTTCTGGTGGTGAAGCATCCAGGCGGTTAGAAAAGCACCCCCCCTGCTGACAATATCTGTTGTTCGGCCTTGAAGACGCAGCCTTTCGAGCGCATTAAGTGTTATGCCGCAGTGGACCGTCATAAAATCAACTCCATCCTGTGCTTGGGCTTCCACAGTTCGAAAGAGGATATCCGGTGTCAGACGGATAATCCCGCCAAGATTTGCCGCTGTTTCCACAGCTGCCTGATAAATTGGAACAGTGCCTACAGGGATATTGGACGCTTGCAATATTGATTGGCGTATCTTTGTTATGTCACCGCCTGTACTAAGATCCATGATCGCATCTGCTTTTGCATTTATTGCTGCCGAGAGTTTTAAGAGTTCCTCATTAATGTCCGCCCGATCTAATGATGTCCCAATATTCGCATTAACTTTAATACTTAGTCCCTTTCCTATTCCAATTGGATCAAGATCTTTGTGGTTGATATTGGCTGGTATAACCACAGTCCCTTGTGCCACAGAGAGCCTAATATTTTGGGCATCGATTTTTTCCTTACAAGCCACTGTCTTCATAGCCTCGGTGATAATACCCTTTCGGGCTTGTTCTATTTGTGTCATTATGACTCCATATTATAAAAGATTTATTTTTTTTGTGAGTTATAGGATATTATCAAAATATACATTAGAAAACAATTTTTGAAAAAAAATAACATTTTTTTACATCTTTAACGTAAGGGTTGACTCTGGTTTTTCGATTATGTAAGGTTAACAAATTCTTAAGAATTCTTCACACTCGAAAGCCGTGGTTATTTGGAGTAAAGCGATAAATCTTAGACACTTAACATTTTAAAAGTATAAGATTTTTAGGTTCGCTCGAAACAACACCTTTATTAAATTGTACTTTTTACGAGTTTATTAATCTCAAAACTTGCAATATTGCCACCAATATTTCGTCCTTGACGACGGAGACGAGTATGGAAACAAATAAACTTATGACACTGGCTACGTTGGGACAGAGCCCTTGGTATGACAATATAGATAGAAGGCTAATCCAGAACGGAGAGCTTAAGAGGTTTTTTGATCTCGGTATAACAGGTGTGACTTCTAATCCAAGTATATTTGAAAAAGCCATCATTGGTTCTTCAATTTACGATGAAACCATACAAAAACTGGCTAAAAAAGGAATGTCTCCTCTAGAGATCTACGATATTATTACAGTACAGGATGTGCAGTCTGCTGCTGACCTTTTATCAGGTGTTTATGACAAGACTCAAGGCATCGATGGTTATGTGAGCCTTGAGGTCCTTCCAGAATATGCCGACGACCCAGTAAAGACTATCTATAACGCCAGGAAAATACATAAACAAGTGGGAAGACAGAATCTCATGATTAAGGTGCCTGGAACAAGGGAGGCGCCAGAGGCTATAGAGGCATTGACCGCCGAGGGTCTCAACATCAATGCAACTCTTCTTTTTTCTTTGGAGCACTATGAACAGTGTGCCATGGCATACATAGAAGGGTTAAAGCATAGGTTAAAAGACGGCAATCCTATTAATACTGTCTCTTCAGTGGCAAGCGTCTTTGTGAGCAGACTAGATACGGCAATTGATAAGGTACTGGATCATTCAAACGCAAATCTAAAAGGTAAGATTGCAGTTGCCAATGCTAAAATGATCTACCGGAGATTCAAGGAAGTCTTTTATGGTGAGATTTTTGAGGATTTAAGATCTAAAGGGGCTAATATTCAGAGAGTCCTTTGGGGCAGCACAAGCACTAAGAATCCTGAATATAGTGATGTTAAGTATGTTGATGAATTAATTGGCAAAGATACGGTTAATACCTTACCTCACAAGACACTGGAGGCGTTGCTTGACCATGCCACATTAAAGCCAACTATAGAAGATAATCTGGACAAGGAGAAGGCGCACTTAACAGAGTTGAAAGGTTTGGGAATAGAATTGAATAAGATATGCGATGATATTCAAGAACAAGGCGTTGATGCTTTTTGCAGTTCTTTCAACCAGTTGATCAATACCATTGCATCAAAAATGAATGTGAATTCTCAATAATATCACATTCCCCCGATAACACAGGAAAAATGGCTACCCCACGACTTGTGAAACAGGTACGAGATCAACCTTGCGCTTGATATTGGGCAGATCCTCCCTGAGGACTTCCAGTGTAGTGGCATAAGGATGGCCGATGCCAATAGCATACCCACGCGTCTTAGCAACAGAGACAAGCCGCTTAATTTGAAATCGAATAGTCTTTGTGTCTTGAACGTGATCCAAAAAGACATTACGGCGGCCAAATTTAAGTTTCAGGAGTTTTGCTGCCCCAAGGCAATGCGATTTTGGACTAGTTAAACTGTCAACAAAAAAGAGATTGCGTTTTTTCAGAACTGTAAATATCTGTCGCATCTTAGCTGAGTCTTGTGTCAACTTGGATCCCATGTGATTATTCACACCCACGATGTAGGGGACAGCATCGAGGTTCTTGTTAAGTTGATCCAGAAGTTCCTCCGGGCTCATGGAAGAGATCAATGCCCCTACTCCTGGGTTCACATGCGGATACTCTATTGGTTCCATTGGAAGATGAAGGAGCACATCTCGACCCATTTTATGAATAGCCGAAGCAATTTGCTGTTGAAAGGGACTGTTTGGAAGGACAGAAAAAGATAAAACCCCGTCAAGCTCCAAGAAGTTGGACGCCATCTTTGTGTCGTATCCCATATCGTCAATGATGATGGCAACACGTGGGAGACCGGGTGGGTGGGAAGGGGTCGCTGCCTTTTCCACGAACGGAAGAAAGACAAGACGATGTGTTGGGTGTCCGTCAATTGACACAGTAAGAATTATTTTATGACTTGGTCCTCCTTTGAAGCTCAGGGATGTTCCCTGAACCCTACCAGAGATCTCCCTGGAAAATATTGCCTTTAAGGTCTTCCTGGATAGGGCTTTTCTAAGGCGTACTTGCAGTTCAGAGTAAGTCCACTGGTCCGCATCATCCCATTTGGTTTCCACTGAGTTGAATTGGACATCCTCAGCAGGGACACCTAAGGCTAACAGCGCATCGCACATGCGTCGATCAAACTCTTTTATTCTGGCTTCTGTTCCGTGGGAGGCGTAGGTTTCAAAAAGAGGCGCCTTACTGCTCAGCCTTGAAGAGAAAAGCCGATAGATCCCAAATCCGGAAACTCCAAGTAAGAGCAATAGGCCGATAAGATAAACAATTAGAGATTTGGTTGGTTTTTTCTTTGAGACCTTTCTGGATGAGGCCATTCGTCTGTTATCTACGAAGGTTGTGTTCTTTCTGCCAAAGATCTTTGATGTAGTGTTTTCTGGTTAGTGTTTGTCCGGGGTAAGTCTAAAAGGACGTCTTTGAAAATATTTGCCAACTTGTGAGAATTTCCAGGGCTCTTTTGGCCTGATTGTCCTTTGTCAGCAGTTCTTGAACCGCTTCAGATGGCTCCTCGCCAAACACCTGCCCCATATACCTTTTTTTACTACCTTTTTCCGACACACCCTCATCTGGTTCAGCCGAGATATGGTTTAAAAGATCTCTCTCTTGGATATGATGTTTTTTCTCAGTGTCGATTTGCTGAATGAATCTTTCCTCCACAACAACATCAGGCTTAATCCCTTCTGCCTGTATTGCATGGCCATTTGGCGTGTAGTACCGGGCGATGGTGAGTTTCAAACCGGACCCATCACGTAACGGCTCTACGGCTTGGACAGATCCCTTTCCGAAAGAGGTGGCGCCCAAAATAAGTGCGCGGGCATGATCTTGCAAGGCTCCAGCTACGATTTCTGATGCGCTCGCACTTCCTTCGTTGATCAGGAGGACAATGGGGTAGGCATGTTTTTCTTTGTCGGAATGAGCAGAATATACCTTGGAGTGGGACCCGGACCTCCCCTTAATAGACACGATCTGTCCTTCTTGCAGAAAGGTGTCCGCCACCTTAACGGCCTGTTCCAGTAAGCCACCAGGGTTGTCCCTAAGATCGAAGATCAGACCTTCTAATGGCGTTTCACCTGATTCCAGTTCCACCAGAGCTGCCGTTACATCGCCGTAGGTTCGGTCCCTGAAGTTCGTAATCCGCAAATAACCGTAACCAGGCTTAAGGGTATAGGAACGTACACTTTCCAACGGGATAACATCACGAACAATCTTGAATTCTATAGGCTCGGGAGCCTCTTTTCGCCAAACCGTAATTACAACAGTGCTTCCCTTCTTTCCTCGCATTTTCTTGACGGCTTCCCAAAGCTTCATCTCTTTTGTGTCTTCCCCGTCCACATTAATAATACGGTCTCCAGCCTTGACACCGGCCGTGTGAGCGGGAGACCCCTCAATAGGGGATATCACTGTCAATTGGTGGTTTTGCATAGTTATAACGATGCCTATACCACTGAATTCTCCTTTAGTGTCTATCCGAAGTTCCTTGTAGGCTTCAGGCGACAGAAATGATGAGTGGGGGTCAAGAGATTTCAACATACCCTGAATGGCGCCGCGAATCAACTTCTTGGAATCTACCGTGTCCACATAGTTTTTTTCTACGATATCAAGAATATCGCTAAATATCTTGAGCTCTTCATAGGTCTTCTCTGTCCCTGCCAACAGGTGTTCCTGAACTCCGGCGGAGCCAAGCCACAGACCAGCAGAGCAAAGAAGAATTACACAGATGAATCCTTTGTATTGTTTTGGCAAGAGTCTCATAAGTCCTCCCGGTTATCTCCAGACTCGACCAACAAGCGAGTCTGGAGGCATTCGTACTAACATGCCGAAATCATTTTTGGTGCAGGCAATAACCATACCATAGTCAGCACAGAGAATAAACCACTATTAAAGCTATATTCAATTTGGAAAATAAGACCCTTTAGACCTGGATTCTCTACTCTTCGAGCTCTACCCCCATAGCCCAGTCAAGCTCTGCTTTGGATATGTTGTATGTCCTCAATGCATTATAGTAATTCGTCTGTGTCTTGGTGAGAAGCGTTCGGGCGTCGAGAACCTCTGTGGATGTGGCCACTTGCTCTTTGTAACGATCTTCACTAATCCTGAAGTTCTCTTGGGCCTGTTCCACGGCCTTTTTTACCGTTACTATGTTCTTTTCGGATTCTTTCAGTTTGAGGTAAGCTACTTTTACCTGCTGCCGGATGTTGTCCTCGATTTCAGTCCTCTTGAGCTTTGTCTGTGCCAAGCGCCTCAGTTTTTCCGTCACCCCGTAACGCGTTTTTCCCCATTGCCAGAAAGTCCAAGATGCGGTTGCTACAAGATCCCATTCTTCTTCATCGGCAATACCTGTTCCGCCATTTAGTTCTGGGCTGTCGCCCCTGCTGTAATAGTTTGCCTGAAGGTCTATGGACGGGAAGTAGTCCTTCTTGGTCAAGCGCACTTGTTCTTCAGCGGTCTCCACTTCCAGGTTGGCAATGAGTCTCTCGGGTCTTCGTCTCAGAGCTGTTTCCACACACTCCTCATAAGCGTCGGTGAAAGGCTCAAGAGTCATGACATCCTCTATAAGCACGGGCGCATCAATGGGCCGTCTCAGAATGGTGTTGAATTGCGAATTTGCAAGTTGAACATTGTTATCTGCCACCACGAGGTCCTGTCTGGCATTGGCCAGTTCAACCTGTGCCTCGAGAAGATTATTTTTCGGTATCATACCCACCTCATAGAAGTTTCGGGCAACTTCTGCGTGGGCTGACAACTGGGTCACAGCTTGTTTAGCAACACCTTGGAGTTTTATCCTCTGAAGAATTACAAAATATGCACGTTTAACCTCCAGAATGACATTATAGCGGGCTTGCTGTTCGAGATATCTTGTAACATCAAGGCCCAGGCGAGATATATTGTGCTCTGCTAACCGAGAAAACCCAGAGAAGATCGGTTGGTCGAGGGTAGCCACAAAAGCGTATAGATTTTCAGGGCTTGTGAAAACACCTGGGGCAATCGTTTTATCCTCATCCAACCGCATGTACGTGTAGCTGCCGCTGAGCTTGGGCAGAAATTCTGTGAATTGCTTTTTCTTATTTGCTTCGGCGGCAGCAACCTCTTCCTTGGAGATCAGTATCTGTGTGTTGTGTTTCAGGGCGTAGTCAACACTTGACTTTAGTGTAAAAGCCGACGTGGGTTGTTCGCCTCGACAAGGCCAGGGCAAAGAGACGAAAGCCACAAGAAGAAAGAAGAGGATCTTCTTTACAAAGGCTGCTTGGTCCGAGGGCAAACGATAAGGTTCCATGGGTTAACTGCCTCCGAGATCTGAAAAACCATATTGATTAATTTAAACGCTGTTGATATACATACGTGAAGGTGCGAGGAGTGCCGGCAATGGTTTTCCTTGCACAAAGAGCCTCCGCTGAACGTGCAAGAAAAAGGGCTTCTTCCTGTTTGGCGGGGGTTTCTTTGTCTGGGTACTTCTAATACCATGGTGCTATGATTTCAAGCCCTATCTGTGATGGAGGGAAAACCACGTCCTCTGTGCTAGGTTAGAGACAAGTGGCCCCACCTCAGAGTTTTGCTTTTTGGGAGTGCGGATAACCAAAGCAGGGTCTTCTGGCCCCGGATTTCTACTTCAGGTGCTTCCACACAAGCCTCACCGCATCCAACATTGGACATGCCCAAGCTCGGCAAGGCTTTGCGGGCACAGTTACATAGCAACTGCCGCCTGGATAACCCTTGCTATCAAAACTCGGGCACGACATCCGATTTCTTGCCAGGCCAACTGCTCTTTGCTACTGTTTTTATAACACGGCGTCGGCTCGGCTGGGTTTGCCTCCCCGGATTTGGGCGCATTGGTCCCCATTTGGTTTTCAACCTCCGATTCTGCTGGAAATAGGCAACATGTGGTAACTCCGACTGTTTTGCAAGGCGATTTATGATTTCCAGATTCCTCACCTTCAAATCCCGTGCCAAGCCCTGAAGGCCAACCAATGTTCTAATATTTATGATCACTTGTCTCACATGCACTTAGTCCTGGTGTAGAATTGTTTGGACCTTGCCAGTAAGAGCATAGGTAAGAATTTCCTGTCGTGCACATATGCCTTGCAATCCTTCGGGGATAGTATTAAACGCAGATGCAAATGAGGTTTTGTTCCTATTACGGGCCTTGGGGAAAAACAGCCAGGCACGGCTTTGGGGAAGGAGCTAACATGGCAAAAAAAAAGAAACGATTAACAAGAAAACAACTTCTTAAAGAGCCGGATGAGTTTCTGACTTTTTCGGCCAAAATGATCCAGTTTGCAACAGAGAACCAAAGACGGATTTGTTATGCCTTGATCGGATTGGTTGTTGTTATGCTCGTTTTGGGGGCATTTCGATATTTCTCGAATCTGTCAGAACGCAAGGCCTATGCTCTATTTGAGGAAGGGCTTGTTCACTATCTTGGGCAAGTTTCCGGGGGGAAGTCAGCCCACTTTGACGAGGCAGCCAAGGCAAAATTTGCCGAGGTTCTCCGTAATTATCCATCAACAAAGGCTGCTCAACTCAGCTTACCGTTGTACGCGGACATTAACTACAAGGAGGGTTTGTACGATGAGGCCATTGAGCTTTACAAGGGGGCGCTTGAGGCTTTTTCAGAAGAAGAAGCTTTCCAACAGCTCATGTGGAACGGCCTGGCATATGCTTACGAAGGGAAAAGAGATTACAGCTCTGCGGCCCAGTGTTTTCAGAAGTTGACTCACTCTGAAAGTGGATTCATGAAGGCGGGGGCCTATTTCAATCTGGGCCGCATTTATGAGACCTTGAACAATCGGGAAAAGGCCATGGAGGCATACAACAGGGTGTTCACTGACTTTCCTGCCTCTGTCCACGGCAAGATAGCCGAAGAAAAGGTCCTTGGCCTCAAATGGTAGATTTTTCTTGACACAACGAGGAAAATCCAATAATAGTTCAAACATTATGAAACAGTACGGTTTTTTTGCGGATTTTGTGAAGGCCTTTTTTGGAGGTTTCCTCTTCTTTTTTAGGAAGCCTGCCCATGGGTCTTCCTAGGTCTGAAGCCGGCTGACAGATAGAGACCATGGGTAGGCGAAGGTGGGCGCCCCGTGGTTTTTTTGTGTCCACAATTAAAAAGGCCATGGGGCTTGGCTCCATGGCCTTTTTTGGGCCGCCAGGGCGGGCTTGCCGTAAAAGAACTGGATGGCGCGGGAACAATACTCTTTAGAGGAGGTATCAGATATGATTTACGATGAGGAGTTTGAGACCCTGCCGAGGGAGGCCCTTGAAGCCATTCAGTTAAAAAGGCTCCGGGACCTGGCAGAAAGGGTGTACGCCATTGTTCCTTTTTACAAAAAGGCGTTTGATGAACAGGGGGTGAAACCAGACGACATTAAGTCCCTCGAGGACTTGCCCAAGCTCCCCTTTACCATGAAACAGGATTTGCGCGACAATTATCCATTTGGCATGTTTGCCACGCCAATGGAAAACGTGGTACGGATCCACGCTTCCTCCGGCACGACAGGCAAGCCAACCGTGGTGGGCTACACGCGCCGGGACATTCGTACATGGTCAGAGCTCATGGCTCGCACGCTGGCAGCCGCAGGCGCACACAAAGGCGATATTGTCCATAATGCTTACGGGTACGGGCTCTTTACCGGTGGCCTTGGTTTCCATTACGGCGCTGAAAGACTGGGGGCTTCGGTGATTCCCGTGTCTGGGGGCAACACCAAGCGACAGATTTTGCTCATGAGAGATTTTGGCGCCACGGTCATCACCTGCACACCTTCCTACGCCCTTCGCCTGGCCGATGTGGCGGCTGAGGAAGGGGTTGATTTTAAGGCGCTAAAGTTCAGAGTCGGGGTTCTTGGCGCTGAGCCCTGGACTGAGAATATCCGAAATGAAATTGAAAGCCGGCTTGGTCTTGATGCTGTGGATATCTATGGCCTGAGCGAGGTCATGGGGCCCGGTGTGGCAGTGGAGTGTGTGGAGGCCAAGCACGGGCTGCACATTTTTGAGGATCATTTCATTGCCGAGATTATCAATCCGGAAACCGGCGAACCCCTCCCGTACGGGGAGCCCGGAGAGTTGGTCTTTACCACGCTTACCAAAGAAGCTTTTCCGCTCATTCGCTACCGGACCAGAGACCTCTCTGTGTTGCATCGCGAACCCTGCAGATGTGGCAGAAACCTCGTCCGCATGGGACGGATCACGGGGCGTTCTGATGACATGCTCATCATTCGAGGTGTGAATGTTTTTCCGTCCCAGATAGAGAGTGTCCTTATGGCCAGAAAGGAAGTGGCGCCCCACTATCTGTTGATCGTTGATCGCAAAGAGCGCATGGATACACTGGAAGTAAATGTTGAAATCAACGAAGAGATCTTTTCCGATGCCGTGAAGGATCTTCAGAATATAGAAGGGGATATTGAAAAGGACATTAAGGATCTGCTGGGGGTGTCATGCAGGGTTCGCCTGGTAGAACCCAAGACCATCCAGCGCAGCGAAGGAAAGGCCCAGCGAGTAATAGACAAACGCAAGACTTAGGAAAGGAGGCAGTTATGCGAGTCGAACAGATATCCATATTTCTGGAAAACAAGGCGGGCAGGCTCGCCGAAGTCACCCGGGTGCTGTCAGGGGCAGGAGTGAATATCCGGGCCCTCTCCTTGGCCGACACATCTGATTTCGGCATTTTGCGTCTAATCGTCAACGACAATGACAAGGCCAAGACAGTTTTGAAAGAGCACGGTTTCACCGTGGGAAAGACTGATGTTGTAGCAGTGGAGGTGGAAGACCGGCCAGGAGGGTTGAGCAGTATTCTGAATATCTTGAGCAAGCAGAATATCAATGTGGAATATATGTACGCTTTTGTTCAGCACAGCGGAAAGAACGCAGTCATCATCTTCCGTTTTGATGATATTGATACCGCAGTCAAACTCCTTCAAGAAAACAATGTAAAAGTCCTTGAAGGCAAAACCGTATACACGCTGTAGGTGTCCATGGTGGCCACCCACAAAATCCAATGAAAAGGAGGACAACAGCAATGAAGGCAAATCTTAGTGTTGGCAAAGGGGCGGTGTGTTTGTTGGCCGCCGTGGTTCTGGCGATTTTCATCCTGATACCCGTGGTGCAGGTGTCTGCTGCTGAGGCTTACAAGGTGGGGGCGGTCTTCTCAGTGACAGGGAGGGCTTCTTTTTTGGGCGACCCTGAAAAAAAGACCGCTGTAATGCTCCAGGAAGAGATCAACAAAAAAGGTGGTATCAACGGTCATCTCCTGGAACTGGTCATCTATGACGACGAAGGCGATTCGACCAAGTGTGCTCTTGCCGTGCGGAAGCTGATCAGCCAGGATAAAGTCTGTGCCATAATTGGTCCCTCCTTAAGCGGACTTTCTTTGGCGGTCCTTCCAGAGGCAGAAAAGCACAAGATACCACTGGTGTCATGCGCAGCCAGTTACAAGATTGTGACCAAGAATGCCGAGACTGGCGAACAGTGGAAGTGGGTCTTTAAGACCCCCCAGTCTGACAGCATGGCGGCGGAGGCCATCTACACGCACATGAAAAAGCATGGCATTTCAAAGGTCGCCATCATGTCTGGCACCACCGGTTTTGGTGCAAGCGGACGGAGTGAATTGTTACGGCTGGCTCCCCAATATGGCATCACTATCCTAGCAGACGAGAAATACGGTCCAAAGGACACGGACATGACAGCTCAGCTCACCAAGATCAAGGGAAAAGCCCCCCAGGCCATTGTGAACTGGTCAATTGGCCCCACACAGGTGGTTGTGGTGAGAAACCGCCAAGAGTTAGGTATGAGCAATATTGTTCTCTATCAAAGTCACGGTTTTGGGAGCCGCAAAAACATTGAACTTGCCGCAGGCGCTGCCGAGGGCGTCTACTGTCCCCTGGGGGCCTGCAATATTGCCGAAGTGCTTCCGCCAGCTCATCTGCAGAAAAAGGTCACCATGGAATACCTTAAGGCCTATAAGGCAAAGTATAACGAAGCCCTGTCATCCTTTGGAGGTCACGCCTGGGATGCCCTTGCTATGGTGACCAAAGCCCTGGGAGCCGTGGGCTCGGACAAGGCCAAGATCAGGGATTATCTGGAGAACCTCAAGGGCTATGTAGGACAACATGGCGTATTTAACTTCTCGCCCAAGGACCATAACGGTCTTACTAAAGAGGCCTTCCAGATGGTTGTGGTAAAGAACGGAGACTGGGCATTGACCGATTAATCGGTTGGGCCGGTTAGCCAGTTGGCCGGTTTTGCCCGTTCACGTAACTTGTCAATAAGCTTGTTTGAGCCTATCTGTTGCACAGGAGTGAAATGATACGAAAGATCATGGATCGATTGATGAGATATCTTAGGACTGATTGGCCAACTGGCGCGTCTACTGGCATAACGGGCGAACAGGCACAACGGGCATAACCGGCTTAACCAAGATTATGGAAGAGATTTCTTTTGCAAGCCAGCTTCTTCAGTACGCCATAACCGGTGTCACCATCGGGAGTATCTATGCCATGGTGGCTATCGGGTTTAACATTATTTATAATGTTACCGAGGCCATCAATTTTGCCCAGGGTGAGTTCGTCATGCTGGGGGGGCTGGTCATGGTATTTTTGCGGGTTGCCGTGAATATCCCGGTGATATTTTCCCTACCCCTTACGATCATGCTGGTTACAATGGTGGGCATTCTTCTGGATCGACTAGCCATCAAGCCCCTTTCCAAACCATCGGTTCTTGCCATGGTCATTGCTACGATTGGGGCGTCTTTTTTTATCAGAGGAGCCGCCATGATGCTTTGGGGGAAGAACCCTTTTGACTTGCCCCCTTTTTCGGGCCGAAACCCTATCTCTTTTCTGGGGGCCGTCGTGCAACCTCAGGGCTTGTGGGTCGTTGGTTTCCTGTTAGTGGTCGTGGTCGTGCTAACTCTCTTTTTCGACCGCACCATTCTTGGAAAAGCCCTCAGGGCCTCTGCCGTGAATCCGAGCGCATCCAGTCTCGTTGGCATAAATGTCAAACATATGGTCCTTGTCTCCTTTGCCTTGAGTGCAGCAATTGGTGCCCTGGGCGGGATCGTGATAACGCCGATATCTCTTATGGAATACGATAGAGGCGCCATGCTTGCGGTGAAAGGATTTTCGGCTTGTGTTCTTGGCGGTATTGGGAGTTTTCCGGGAGCTGTGACCGGCGGTCTCCTTATCGGCTTGATTGAGTCCCTTGGGGCCGGGCTTGTCTCTTCCGGATACAAGGATGTTTTTGCTCTTTTACTTCTGCTTCTTGTTCTGTTTGTGAGACCGAGCGGTTTGTTGGGAAATGCGGAGGTGAGCAAAATAAGGA
Organism: Deltaproteobacteria bacterium; assembly: GCA_016930875.1. NCBI lineage: Bacteria > Pseudomonadati > Myxococcota > Myxococcia > Deltaproteobacteria bacterium. The sequence continues at coordinate 49,492 of JAFGFW010000095.1, forward strand.
AGTTTTGACCTCACGGCGTGGGGACTTTTTTGCGAAGTAGTGATGACGAGGAGTTACAGATTGGCAAAAAACAGGAGCGCTGTGCATCTGACAATCTTTGGGGTGTGTCTGTTTCTATTTCCTTTGCTTGCCCGATGGATCAGTTTTTTAGTGCATTACGTGGATGTCATGGTCTTTGTAGGGATTTATAGTCTTGTAACAGTTGGGCTCTGTCTTCTCATGGGTTATGCAGGCCAGATATCCCTTGGCCACGCCTCGTTTTTCGGGTTGGGGGCCTATGTTTCAGGTATCATAACGGCAAGGTATGGCGTGAATCCATGGTTTTGCATCCTCCTTGGCATGGTGGTCTCCGGGGGTGTTGCTTTCATAATTGGCGCCCCATCTTTGAGGCTGAGAGGGCACTACCTTGCCATGGCTACCCTGGCTTTTTGCATAATTATCACGGTCATCTTCAATGAGTCCATAGCGTTTACAGGAGGTCCTGACGGGCTGGCTTTCATTCCGGGCATTAGCATTATGGGGTATGCTCTCGATTCGGTCGTGAAATACTACTTCTTTGTCTGGAGCGTGGTGCTCATGGTGCTGTTGCTTTGTCTTAACATTATCCAATCAAGGGTGGGCAGGGCCCTGCGGTCAATACACGGCAGCGAGTTGGCAGCCAGCGCCGTTGGGGTGAACGTTGCAAAATACAAGATCTATGTTTTTGTGCTGTCTGCCGTGGTGGCCTCGGTTGCAGGCAGCCTGTATGCCCATTATTTAAACTTTATCAACCCTGCGAGCTTTGATCTCTTTGTCTCCATCAAACTTCTTATTATGATCATCCTGGGGGGCATCTACAGTCTTTGGGGGGCCATCCTGGGCGCCGTGCTGATCACTTTTCTCAGTTATGAATGGCTTCACTATTTTGAAGAAGCCGAGGTCATGGTGTACGGTGCCATTGTATTGATCATTGTGATCTTTCTCCCGGGCGGGGTGGTAAGCATACCCGAAAAGGTCAGAAGCCTGTGCAGGAGCTCAAAGCTCAAAGTTGAAGGGTGAAAGCGAGAGGCTCAAAGCTGAAAGCTCAAAGGCCAATACGTCCTCTGCACCTCTATCACGTCTTTTACAATGGGGGGTATTGTCCCTTGTTCAAGGGACTCCAAGTCGTCCTTGGTCAGTATGCTTTCCCGGGCAAGTTCCTTAAGTACCGCCTTGACTGATTCTCGAAGTCCTTCCAGGTGATAGCCTCCCTCGAGAGTAATGGCCAGCCGGCCAGAGCAATATGTTTGGGCAATCTCCATGATAACACGAGTAAGGGCAGCATAACCCTTTGGTGTGACCTTCATCCCCCCCAGGGGATCATCCACATAGGTGTCAAACCCAGCAGACACCAGGATAAACTCAGGCTGGAATGCGCTTGCAACAGGAGTGAGGATCTGTTTGAAAATTTGGAAAAAATCCGTATCTCCGTGGCCCGGCCATAACGGCACATTGACGGTATAGCCCTTGCCCTTGCTCTGTCCCACTTCCGCGAGATCGCCGCTTCCCGGATAGTAAGGGAACTGGTGTGTGGAAAAGTAAAGGACAGCGGGTTCTTCATAAAAGCTGTTTTGAGTGGCGTTACCATGATGCAAGTCCCAGTCTACGATGAGTACTCTCTTAACCGAATGGATGTTCATGGCATAGAGGGCGCCGCAGGCCACATTGTTAAAGAGGCAAAAGCCCATAGCGCGGTCACGTTCTGCATGATGTCCCGGGGGTCTTACCAGGGCAAAACCGTTTCTTACAGTGCCGTCAAAGATCTTGTCAACGAGGCAGAGCAGACCGCCAACTGCCAGTTCAGCCGCCTGAAAGGACAGGGGGGTTGTTTGGGTATCAGGGTCCAGAGACGAATGGGGCTTTCCGTCTGTGGCGGCGACCCTTTGGATGTGAGACTCGCTGTGGACCCAGGCAAGCTCCTCGCGGGTGGCTGCACGGGGCGAGATTGCAACGAATTTTCCAGCCATCTCTGCCTCATCCAGCATGTCATAAATCACTTCCAGACGCTGTGGGCTTTCAACATGGGGATAACCGGCAAGGTGCTGTTTGTAAATGTCATGGCGGACCACGCCCGTGCTTGACGACATGATGCCTCCCTTGATTTCTTGGTCCCTGGTTACTGATGAGTTAGTTGCGCGTTTGAGTCTGTAACATGCTGGCTTGTAACCCGCAACACCTAATGACCCCAAGGTCACGGCAACGCCAGGGGAGTATTAACGATTTCTTATCGGCCCCAGAATACCCTTGCAGAGCCGTAGGTTCAAACCCTTAACGCATAACGACCCGTAAAAGGACTGGTTTTTTTCTTGTGTCTTTGCTAAAATTTTTATCAGATTGTAAGAATTCCTATTGCACTGAGGGTGAGGCGCTAGGCGCGGAGGTGTGGATTGGCGAAAATTGATGTCCTGCTCAACATGACGATCCAGCATGGGGCCTCAGATCTTCATGTTTCTGCTGGTGATCCGCCCATGCTCCGTATTGACGGGCGGCTGCAGCGTGTCAAGTATCATGACCTTACTCCTGAGGAGACAGAAGTAATTCTTCTGGAGATGCTCGACGAGGAACAGGCGGGTCTTCTCAAGGCCAGAATGGATATCGATTTTGCATATGAAATGGAGGGGATGGCACGTTTCCGGGCAAACGTTTTCATGGAGAGAAAAGGCTATGCCGGCGCATTCCGACTAATTCCCACAGAGATAAAGACCTTAAGAGAGCTCATGCTCCCGGAATCTATCCACTCCCTCGCTCGCGTCAAGAACGGGCTCGTGCTGGTAACCGGGCCAACAGGATCCGGCAAATCCACGACACTTGCCGCCATGATCGATTTGATCAATAAGGAACATAATCATCACATTATTACCCTGGAAGATCCCGTCGAGTTCATCTATCCCAGGGGGAAGTGCCTGATCCACCAGAGGCAAGTAGGTTTCCATGTGGAGAGTTTTTCTGGCGGCTTGAGGGCCGCGTTGCGCGAAGATCCTGATGTCATCCTTGTAGGGGAGATGAGGGATCTGGAGACCATACATCTCGCCCTTACCGGAGCAGAAACCGGGCTTTTAGTCCTCGGCACCCTCCACACATCCAGTGCTGCCAAGACCGTTGATCGCATCATTGACGTGTTTCCAACAACTCAGCAACCGCAGATCAGGACCATGCTCAGCGAGTCCATGCGAGGCGTGGTTGCTCAACAGTTGTTGAGGAGATCCGGCGGAGAGGGCAGGGTTGCTGGGGTGGAAGTGATGATATGCAACCAGGCTATCAAGAACCTTATCAGGGAGGGCAAGACGTACCAGATCTTTTCAGTGCTACAAACGGGCAAAGCGGCTGGTATGCAAACCCTGGAAGACCACATCAAGAAATTTGTAGAAGAAGGCGTGGTTAGCCAAGAGGAAGCAAATCTTTATATCCAGAAAACAGAGGGAGCCTCCTAGTGCAGTGTGTTGAAAGTTCAGTGCACGATTTTGCCAATTTAACATAGTTATTTATGAAACAAGGTACTAGCAGCAGAATGGCTGACACCTCGAAGCTCAGAAGTCATCTCCTGAGTAGCGGTCGATTGACCGAGGATCAGTTCTTGCAGGCGGAAGACTACGCCTTGACGCGGAAGATATCCGTGGAGGAGGCGCTCCTTTTTCTCGATTTCGTTGACCATACTTGGCTGGGAGAGCGCCTTGGCAAGATTTACAAAAAGCCTTACCGTCCCCTCATGACAGAACCGCCTCAGGATTCTGCCAAAGAAATAGTCCCTCTCAAGTTTGCCGAGCGCTGGAAGGTCTTCCCTGTATCCCATAACCCTGAAGAGAACCTCCTCACCATCGCCATGGGTGATCCGGAGGATGGTGAGATAGTTGGGCAGCTTCGAAGCATCTTGCCGGCCCCCATCCGGCTCGAATTTACGGTGGCTTCGACAGCCGAGATTGAGGAGGCCATAGAAGTTCACTACAAGGGCAAGGCCTACGCGCCGACTCCCGAGCTGCAGGTTCCGCAGGACTTTACCATTCTTGCCGACCAGCAGAAAAGCAAAGAAAAGATCTCTCTGGAAGAAAGGGCCCCTAGCCAAAGCAAAGTCCTCCTCCTTGAACCTGATCGTGCTCGAGCCAGCGCCCTGAGAACCATCCTGCGTGGCGAAGGTTACCCTCACGTAAAATGGGTAATGTCTCCACAAGAGACGGTCAAGGCCCTTAAGGGGGAAGCCTCTGACCTGCTCTTGGTCAATGGTCGTTTTTTCCAGCCCCGGGGTTCTTGGCACAGGGATATCTGTCAAGAAATCAAACTTCCGCACGTCTCGTATTACGACCTTGCTCCGGTCCTGCTGGGCCAGGAGTATTCTTACCGCCAGATGAGCGAGGCCTTTATCGGCTTGACGGCTTTTCTTGTCAGAAAGGACCTAAAGGATGATCAGGGCCAGCTTCAGGAAATACTCATGCGGGTAAGATACTGCAAGCTCCTGGCCTTAAGACTGGAGTTGCGCCCTGGCCAGGTGGATGGCGCCGTGCTGGCAGCATGGCTTTCCGCAGGGGCAATCGGGACGGAACTGTTGAGTCGCGTCGTTACGCCCTATCGTCTGGAAGAAATCGTTGAGCCGGAACGGCGCGGGGAGAATGTCGAGAGGGTGGAAGCGGCTATCCTCGACTTGGTGAAGGAGTATCAGGACCTAAAGGGGGCTGACCCTGATGTGGCCAAAGACATGAGCAGGGTCCGAAGAATGCTGAGCCCAAAATCGTCTTCTCCCGAAGCCGAAGCCATACTGGAAGCCTTTCTCCATCTTATTCAGGACGAGGAATTCCTGAGAGAAGTTGATCAGCCTGTTGGCCGTATTATTGTCGTGGATCCAGCGCTGGGACAAGGATCCAGCATGGTTCTTCGTTTGAGTAATGACGGCTACGAGGTTGAGGCGGTGCCGGACCCCCGCAAGGCCGTGGAAATCATGTCGAAATCCAAATTTGATTTGGTTATTTCCGAGGTGAACATGCCGGGCGCTGACGGGCTGAGATTCTGCCGGGCTTTGCGAAAAAACGCCATGACTGCGCATATCCCGTTTTTCTTCGTGACTGCCGAAGAAGGCGAGAGGCTTCCAGCGGAGTGTCTGGAAGCCGGCGCTGATGATTTCCTCAAGAAGCCGGTCGATTTGGAACTGCTTTCTCTTAAGATTCAACGTTTGCTCGCCATGAGGAGCCCCAAGGAATCAAAGAGAGGCGTGAGCGGGTCCCTAAAAGAGATGAGTTCCACGGACTTTATTCAGAGCCTTTCAGCAGGAGAAAAGGATGTTGAAATCAGCCTCGAACATATGGGCGAAAAGGGCAAAATTTGCATGCAACGGGGCCAGATTATTGATGCTAACACGGGAGGCTTGACAGGAGAGGAGGCCTTTTACAGGCTCATGACATGGGAAGAAGGAGAGTTCCAGATAATTCCCTGTTCCAATTTTCCGGCTCGCACCATCCATGCCCCTACCATGTCCCTCTTGATAGAGGGCGCACGTCTTATTGATGAGGCAAGGGATGAATGAGTTCAGGAGAAAATCGTGTTCAAGATAGAGACGATCAAAAAAGGGGCGGAAGTCTTTTTCTCCGACGGGAGCCATCTGTCCGGCAACTTTTTTGTTTTACCACGATCCCCGAGTCGTGCAGGCAGCGAGCTCATATCCGAGTTACTCAATGGCGATAGGGACTTCGTGCCTCTGGAGTTGGCGGAAGGCGAAGTCGTCCTGCTTCAAAAGGGATGTGTTGTAAAGGTTCTTTTGGAGGGAAATGAAGTCAACAGGGATCTCCCTTACCAAAAAAAAATCGAAGCTCAGGTTTGCTTCCTTTCGGGTGACAACATGGATGGCAGAGTGTATCTGGATCTGCCGGAAAGCCACTCTCGTCTGTCCGATTTTCTAAACTACAGCATGCAGTTTTTTTGCCTCGAAGCAGAGGACAAGGAGTATCTGATAAACTCCCGGTTCGTCAAGATGGTCCGCCCCAGCCTATCAGAGTGATAACAGTCCGCTCTGGCCCTCCTCTGGTTTTCCGCAAGACCAAATATGTCTCAGTGCAATTGCCAGGCATGATTCCTGCAGGGAGCACTCGGATAGTCTTCAGTCGAAAGGTAGAGGTTCGTCCATGGACATTGCATCTCTGATCGGGGTTATTTCAGGCGTTATGCTGGTCATCTCCGCCATATTAATCGGCGGCAGTGTTCATAATTTCTTTAATCTGCCCGGATTCATGGTTGTGTTCGGCGGGACAATAGCTGCAACCTTTTTGACTTTCCAGTTAAGGGACGTATTGTCTGCTTTCAAAGCCGCTTTTTTTGTGTTTTCAGAAAAGAAACGAGATCCGAATGATATGATATCAACCATGATTTCACTTTGTTATGTCACCAGGAGAGAAGGGATTGTCAAGTTGGGCGGCGTAAAGACACAATCAGTTTTTCTGAAAAAAGTGTGCAATCTGATTGCTGATGGTTCTGAGGAAGAGCTCTTCCGCAAGACAATGGCAATCGAAATGGAGGCGATGAAGGCGAGGCACTTCATGGTTCAGGACGTTTTCAAGAAAATGAGTCTTTATGCCCCTGCTTTTGGCATGCTGGGGACACTTATAGGCCTGATCCAGATGCTCAGCAGATTGCAGGAGCCGAGTTCCATCGGGCCGGCCATGGCCATAGCCCTTTTGACAACCTTTTATGGCTCGCTTCTCTCCACGTTGTTTTTTCTGCCCGTTGCGGGAAAATTAAAGTCCAGAACGCTCTTGGAGCTTATCAACATGGAGATCATTACGGAAGGAGGCATATCGATTCTGGAAGATAATAATCCGATGTTGGTATATGAGAAGCTCTCATCTTACGTAGCTGCCAGAATTCGCAGGCCCATGAAACGAACAACGCAAAAGAAAGATGGATAAAGCCAGTCAAACCCTTTCTGAAATAATGGAAGAGGAATCCACGGTAGGGTGGCTGGTCACCTATGCGGATTTGATGACTCTCCTTCTTTGCTTTTTTGTCCTTTTGTTTGCCATATCGACTATGAATCTTGAGAAATTCAAACAAGCCCTGTCTGCAATTCAAATAAGCCTCGGAGAAAAAGCCCCTCCAGTGGGTCTTCTGGAACTGGTTGTTGACTCTCCCCCTGCGGCTATCGGTCTTGCTAAACCGAGTTCACGGGCCGGCCCATCGGAGAAGAAGATTGTCCTGGAAGATTTGATTGGGCTGACGTCGAGGGATATTTACAGGGATGTGCAGCATTTTGTTCACAAAAGCAAACTGAGTGATCACATCGTTGTCTCCATGGATGGATCAAAGGTTATTATCCGCGTGACAGGCAAGGTCCTTTTTGAATCCGGCATCGCAATCCTCAACCTGGGAGCAACCCCGATACTGGACGATATTGTCGAAATATCAAAGCGTTATCCGGAATACAATGTCCGTATCGAAGGTCATTCCGATAATATTCCTATTTCAACGGCGCAGTTTCCTTCGAACTGGGAGCTATCTGCGGTTCGAGCAACAACAGTGCTTCGCTATCTCATTGACGGAGGTATAGACCCTAACAGACTGACGGGAACAGGATACGGATCATTGCTTCCACTGGTACCAAACAACACGGACAGCAACAGAGCACGCAACAGGAGGGTGGAGTTTGTTTTGGAAAAGAAGCCAGAATGATATGGGGATAATTTCTTCCGACTCAATTGATCGGCGATCCTCATACCGGGTCCGCCCGCTTTCCACAGAACCCATACGAATAGAGTTTAAGGGAAAGACGCTCTTTGTAAAGGATATCAGTGCCGGTGGGCTATCGTTTTGCAATGACAATTTTGCGGCAGGAGACTCCCAGTTAATTACTCTTGATTTGCCGGGGGAAAACGTAACCATAACTGCAAAGACGGAAGTCATCAGGATCGACCGGCAAGGCGTTTGCCATTGTCGTTTCGTAGGGTTAAGTGATGATTTAGTCAATGCAATCCATCAGTATGTGATGGCAGTTCAAGTAGAGGAAATGCGGGAAAAAAGACGAGATTCACGCCAGGTCTCTCAGTCTGGAGACATGACTATCTAGAGATATAGCCTCTTTTCCTTCTCGACTACGTCAATTATGTCATAAAGAATGTTGGGTATTTTCCGCTGAACCCGCTCCCATGAAACGGTTTGAGGGGTTTCGAAAAGCTGCTCTCTGTTCTTTTGAGCTGTGGCCGCAATGGCCTGCAGTAAACCTGTAGCCAGGAAAGGTTCGAATGCTTCGTGGCTTCCCACAAAAGTGCTGAATCGGTCCACGAGCCGATATGGCGAAATGAGCAGATCACCGGCATAAAGGATGGCGTCTTTGACCATCCCGTGAACCATTGCCTCTTCCAGGTTGGTTTCATAATGCAGACCCGAAAAGGCCGCGTTATCCGCGTACATTTTGATGAGGCTGTCTGCCACATCCAGATACGTTACGGTCAGATCTCGAATAAAATGATCTGAGATCTCCAACCCCTCTTCAATAACCAGGGCACTCAGAACTGTCGTCACAATATCAACTACCATCTTATGAAGACCTTTTTCCGGGTCTTTTTCCGACAGGAGCTGGTGTTTGTGATCAAAGGGTTCATGAGAGATTTCCACTTGAGCGATATTGGTAGCCTTTCGATAGACTTCAATGAGCGTAAAGATTTCCACGCCCCAATTCATGGCGAAATGCATTCGGTTAAGGAGACTGGTATCAAAGACAACTTCACCTGAAAGCTGATAGTTGAAATTCAGAAGGAAATCGACCAGGCGTAGAATTTTTGCCTCATTGGTATCCGTGAATTTTCGCTTCAAAGCGATGAGCAAAGGATCAAGCAGGAGTCTTTTGACCCGGCCGTACATTTGCCTACCCTTCAACCGAGCGTAGAACGCTTTGGAAAACTGATAATTCAGCACCTGAACCGGATAAAAGAGCCGGTCCAATTGCTCTCGTCGGAACGTACGGATGTCGGCATCAATGAGCCCGACACTCTGAGCTCCCAGGGCAATGGCTATGCCGAAGGAAAGGAACATGTTCCTACCCTTGCCTCGCACATCAAGGCCGAAGCCTGCCTCAGACAACTGGTCATAAATACCTGAAAAACCAAGGCCATCGTTGTACTGGATGAGGCAGTTTCTTAAGTCATAGCGATGAATGAGGCGAGCGAGTTCGTGCACATCTTCCGTCTCGGCTTGATCGAGACCAAAAATGATTCGAGAAAGGTACGAGGCAGAGCGGAGTTGTTTGAGGATGTTTTCAAAAACAGGGCGATTTGCCGTATCCCCATATTCGGATGCCAGCAGGGGGACAACAAGTACGGCTTTTTTCCACTTGCAATGATGGCGAAGTTGTGATTTTAAAGTAAGGTTGGACTTGCTGAGGAGATAGAAGGCCGTAACTTTGGTGTGCTTTTGAGCGAAATTCGACATTGGTCATCTCCCTTTTTGTTTCACATGGAAAACCTGGTCCTTTGGGCTAAGTCAGAGTGAGATGGCTCTGCCTCAGGGGGTTCCGTAGCCGGGCCCTCCTGGTCATGCATGGCCTGCAACATCGGCAAGCCGAGCCGGATCGATACCCAGGAGCCTGGCAGCCTGCTCCCACCGCTGCTCAACAGGGGTTTCAAAGAGAATAGCTTCATTGGCAGGACAGGTCAGCCAGGAATTGGCCATGATCTCAGATTCCAACTGGCCTGGCCCCCAACCCGCACACCCGATGGCAAGTATGAAAGATTTGGGTCCTTTCCCTTGAGCAAGCACTTCCACGAGATCTCTGGAATTACTCAAAGCAAGGGAAGGGGTAACCGGACGGCAGGCTTCCCAGCCAAAGGGAGGACCATGCAATATGAAAATCTGTTCCGTATGCACAGGTCCCCCCAGGTGAAGAGGAAGGGAACTTATTTCGGGCACGGATTTCAGGTTCAGTTCCTCGAATACGGCTTGCGTGATCAGTTCCGAATGGACACGGTTGATGACCAGACCCATGGCCCCCTCTGGAGTGTGCTCTCCCAGATAAGTCACGCTTTGGGAAAAATTCGGATCCAGCAGGCTGGGCATGGCAATCAGGAAGTGTCCTTTCAGGGATGTCTCGTATGCTTTTTCCTGACTCATTGTTCCTCCAGGATATTTCATTCCAGCGTGTTATCAATCAGGTTCTTGGAAGTCAGATCGTACCAGCTAGTTTAACATCTCTAATTCATGAACTGCCTGGTGTCAACACCGCAAATCCCCCTGTAAGGGAAACGTCAAAGTCGCAAGCAATAAAAGAAGTCATGATCACAAAAGGTATATTTCGTCATTAATGAGTAAAAATATCAACGAAGCGCAATGGCCTCTGTTTTAGATCCTGGAAAAGCCCTGGTGGTTCATCATGAATCTGCCAGCACCCAAGAGGCCGACGCTCGCGCCATGGCATCCTTCCGCAAAAAGCATCTCAAACATCTCTTTCTCAAAAGCAGGTAACCGAAAGATTTGAATTTTCCGGCCTTTTCTCCAACCTGCAGACCTTGAGAAACACAATGAAAAGGGTGTTCTTGAGTGCTTTCTGTGACATTCTGTGATGTTTGACAAAAAAGAAAAAGGCTTGCAACTTATTGATTTCCTTGCAAGCCATTGACTTTACATGGAGGTGGCAACCGGATTTGAACCGGTGTATAACGGTTTTGCAGACCGCAGTTTCTCAAGCGCAACTACTTGTTATATATAAACTATTCAACATCGCAATTTCCCGTGGTGTGAATTTTGGGGGGACTTGGACCGAGGCAACCACTCCGGGGACCACAGAAAGGATTTGCAGATGCCCTTATCCCCACCTTGCCAGTTTGCTGGCGGTGTGATAGCTGTTTCAGATAGAAACAACTCCCAGAATCAACATCATGGCAAATAAATCTATAATCGGCCAACGATCGGTTTGAGTTTCGATGTTGCTAGGTATCTTTAGACAGGCTTGACAGCCACTTCACCGGTGATATTTACGGGATAGACAAAATCTGAAGCTGGTGATCAACCGCCAGGGACACTCCAAAACAACGGCTCCTCCTAAGGGGTAGAGGCCACTCATGTTCCTAAAAAGACAGCCAATATCAGAATTACACGGAATCGGTTCCGCTTTTGACGGTCAATATCAGGGTTATTCAAAACTTTTTTCCAGATTTGCCAATCAATATCAAGATTATGCGGAATCAGGTGTTCTGTATAATCACCGTTTTTATGTTGAGCTCAACATAAAAAATGATTGGGAATCAATGCCCAAGCAAAACACTGAGTTTGTGTATCGACCGCGATGCTGCCGAGCCGATCTAAAAAGTTGACTCGATCAGCGTCCTCTCGGAATATTTTTCTGTGCTCTATTACCCTGATGATTATGTGATGGAACGCTCCAGGCGCATCTATCCTCGCTTTTCTTGGCATTTAAGCCCGACACCAACTTTCTTCAACCAGCGTAAAGCATAAAATCATAGACTGTCCCCAAGTCCCAAACGTCCCCAAGTCCCCCCCTGTTACCAGAGCAGCATCTCTTGAAACTCAATAATTAAGATGCTATCCTAAGGTTTCTCTCATTCTCCACAAATTTGACAGACTGCAAAATTGTCCAGAATTCACCTCTACCGTTTTCCCCGCCTAAATATTCAACTACAACTTGCCGAGAAGGAATAAATACATATTCCTGGCACTGGGTTGTGTCAGATTTCTCCGACCCGGTAATAACATAAAACTCTTTTCGATCGACCTTCTTTGCCTCTCTGTTAACCGACACAAATTGCAGCTTTTCTAATCTATGACTATAAGTGTCAAAAAATTGGTCAGGAGTTAATATCTCAGTTCTTTTGAACAGAATTATACTATCCCTTTTAGGATATTTTACTAGTACTAAGCTCTGTTCTTCTACGTTCTTGACAAAGCTATATGGAACTGTGACTATCATTTGCTCAAAAGAGACTTCTCTAGGAGACGTCAAGTATAAATAACAAAGTGAAATACTGTTGCTTATTCTGCTATTGGTTAATTTATCTCCCACTATTAGCATTACGGAAACCGCTAATAATGCTGCAACCAAAATGACTACTTTTGTCTTCATGGCCTTAAGATGGAGTACTATAAATGGGTATGTGATTTATAATAATATCAATACCACGCCAGTAAAGTGCCTTTATTACAGTCCTTTGCGATGGAATAATCTTTTGTGCGCTCAGTTATTAATAGCATGGCTAATCTGTAAGAGGTACATGAACGCGCCAACGGATTGCTAATATTTGGGTTTGCACGCACCATGATTTTCAAGTTGCTTTAGCAAGTCCAAAACGTCGTTTAGAATCTCAATAGCTATCTCGGATTTAGTAGTTGGGGGGAGCCCGCCAATAGTTGTTCCAGGAGGGGCATTTCTAATTGCCTCCAGTAACTCACTATAACCTTGTTTTTGAAGTTTCCTCTTAATACTGTTTATGACTATCGCTCTCTCAGTATCTTGCTTCCTCCATGCCTCATCCTCCATTTTGTCGAGTTTTTGGTACATTTCGCCAGTTTTTGCTGCCTCTTTAAGTGAATGAAAAGCAGCCATTAAACCATTATCATCAACCAAATTAACCGGATCGTTGAGACAGTACCCATAGAGATCAGTATCTCCACCAGCAAACAGTATCGGATCCTTAGCCGTCCATCTCCCAGTATCTGGATCATAATCCCTGTAGCCGAACCTTACAAGGCCGGTATCTCTGTCGTGCAGTCCTCCTGCAAACCCAAAGGGGATCGTAAAAGATGAATTTGTATCATCGATGCTATTCCCAAAAGAATCATAGTCAATTCCCTTGACCACATTACCCGAGGCATCGGCAACCACCCGCAATGACCCCACCTGGTCATAAGTCAAGTAGTAGGTGGCGCCACCCTGGGTCATGGCAACGGGCATTCGGCCGTCGGCATATTCAAAACGCATTATGAGGTTGTCGCTTCCGTCAAATACTGCCAGAAGCCTAGTCAACCCATCCCAAAGGTATTTTTCAGTGGTGACATCATTGTATACCTTTGCAATTCTCCTGCCAAGAGGATCGTGGACGTATTCGATTACGGTGCCGTCCGGCAGGGTCACACCAAGAAGCTCCCCGCGAGAAGAGTAGTCGTAGGTGGTGACATGTGCGCCATCCGTCTTGGTGGTCAGGAACCCATCCACGTCATACTGGTAGGTCGTGCTTCCCGCAGAGAGAAGATGATCCTCGTCAGAGTAACTAAACGTCTTTCCAGCGATGCCCCGTAGAGTGTTCATCTCATAGGAACGGGTGCCGTTTAGGTCATACTGGTACTCCTCCACCAGGTTACCATCCTTGGTGACCGTGAGAAGCCTTCCCATGGCATCGTAGGTATAGGCATAGCTTGAAGTAAGCCCGTCTGCCGTCTCCGCCTTTTCAGTTATTCTCCCGTTATCATCACGAGTCAGCTCCCATAAGGTGAGGCTGCTACCATTGACGACGAAGTCCTCTTCCTCCACCTCACCGTAGCCGTTAAAAGTGCGGGCCAAACTCAAAGCCCCGCCAGTGACGGCTTCAGGCAGACCATTTCCCGCATTGCGAAAGATCGCAAAACCACCGGCACCGGTCAAAAGACCGTCATCGTCGTAGGTGTATACATGGGTGTCGCCGGCATATGTGAAACTGGTCAGGTTAAAGTCGTTGTTGTAGGTGTACTCCAGGGATTGATTCAGGATACCGCTCAAGGTCTCGGACGTAACAAACTTTCCGTCATAGCCGTAGACGATCAATTCTGTGCCTTTTGTGATCGACCCCACCTTGGTGCCGCACAGATAGGTGAGATCAATGTTTCCCTCCGGCGTTTGGATCTGCTCCAGCCTGCCGTTAGCATAGATGTTGTTGATCTGGTTACCTGAAGGAAAGTTGGTCTGGATGAGTCGTCTGTCCTTGTCGTACACGTAACTATAACTGCCGCTTAGCGGCGTCTGGTAAGAGCTGTTTCGATTGACCGCGTTATAACCGAATCCGTGGTCAATGGTTGAAGGATTGGTCAATACCGTCATGTTGCCGTTTTGGTCATACGTAAAGCCAACCGTGGTGGTGTCCGGCCGATTGATCCCAGTCATGCGGCCCACGGCATCGTAGGTGTATGATGTGGTTTGGTTTTCGGGGTCGGTAATGGAGTCAAGGAGCCCCTGTGCGTTATAGACAAAGCTGGTTTCCCTGGTATTCGTTATAATCGAAGTCAGCCGCCCACGAGTATCATACCCATAGGTGGTGTCATGAAGACCCGGGATGGAAAGGCTACTCGTTAGAAGGGTTGCAGGA
>JAFGFW010000096.1 GCA_016930875.1 Deltaproteobacteria bacterium
CCCCGGTCAAGCCGGGGAATGACGACTTTTGGCTTTTTTTCGCCAGGATCATATTGTTGTCAAGAAGTTACAGACACACTACACTAGTATCACAGTAAGACTGCGCAACTTGAACATCTTTCCCTCTATTCTGCCAAATGATATTATTTCCTGCCTCTACATGTGCGTTTCCTACGGTCTTTTAGGATGAGTTGCTAGATGCCAGATTAGGGCCAGCGGCACTGAAGCAATTTTTCACAAATCAGAAAACCAAGAATAGCAGGCTGTTGCAAGTCGGCTTCACGGTATGCAGGGAGTTCATTTCAACCGAGATTTCCTAATCACCACAATCTTTTCTGGTGGTATAGTTATTGTTACGTCGTCTCCTTTATTGTAATTTCTTTCGGTTGTACTATAAATAACAAAAGAAGGATTCATATCCACCGCTATCTCAGTGAAATACGGTTTGCGCATTGCACTTTTAACCGTTGCCGAAAAGACATTCTCCCCTTTAACATTTTCGTTTTTTACAATCGCAATACTTTCCGGCCTTATCGCCACGATTACATTTCCTTTGAATGGATTTTCTCTGACAAGCGACATTTTGCCCATTTTTATTGTGGAACCATCGGAAAAGCCATAGAATATATTTTGTGACTTGACAAACCGCGCTACAAATTCATCCTTAGGCGCTTCCATGACCTCTTTCAGCGTCCCGGTTTGGATTATCTCGCCGTCATTCATAATAACAACCTTGTCTGCAACATCTGAGGCCTCCTCAAAATTATGGCATACATGGATAAAGGTGCCATTGACAGCCCTTTGTATCTGGCGAAGTTCCCTCGCTAGCTCCGTCCTTAGGTTTTCATCCAAGGCACTTAAGGGTTCATCTAGAAGTAGAAGCCTTGGTTCCGTAGCCAGGGCACGGCCCATTGCCGCCCTTTGCTTTTCACCACCGCTTAGATTGAGCGGCATTCTATGTCGGATGTGATCGATCTTGAGCCGTGCAATCATTCCTGAGACAACACTATTAACATGCTCAGGCGGCATTCTCCTTGCCTCCAGTCCGTATGCAATATTCTTTTCTACCGTTAGATTGGGAAAGAGGGCATAATCCTGAGGAACATAACCGATGTTTCGCTCCTCCGTATAAAGAGGGGTTATATCCTCTCCGTCAACCAGGATGCTGCCGCCATCGGGCTGATAAATGCCGACGATATATTCAACCAGAACCGTCTTTCCTGCCCCGGTGGGACCAAGAATCGCCAGGTATTCACCCTTGTTTACCTTCAAATTGATATCTTGAAGATGAAATTCACCGAGATTGCCACTCAGATTTCTTATCTCAATCATAGCGTCTCCTTACCATACATATCCTTTTGCGCCGATCCGGTGCATCACGTAAACCGAAATCCCGCCTATCAAGACCAGAACAAAGGCCAGGGCAAAGCCATATTCAATATTACCGAACTCTACCTGGGCCCACACCGCTACGGAAACCCAATCGGCCTGATCCATTTGTAACAATTTAGTAAGATCAGAAAATCGTGAAGCAGGCAACTCCCGGAATGTCCCGCAGAAAAAGAGGACGGCGCTGAACTCAGCCATTGCCCTGGTCCAGGCCAGTATGATGCCGGCTATGATACCGCTTTTTGCCAAAGGAAAGGTTACCGTCTTGAAAGCCCTCCATCGGCTGCTCCCCAGGGACCTTGCCACCTGCTCAAACCGGGGATTCACACTGTCAAAGGTGGCCTTCCATGCGCTCAATCCCAGGGCAAAGGAAAGCACTAAGGATGCAATGACCATTCCGGGGAAGATGCTGTGGGCGAACCTGAATCCTAATGAATTCTGCAAGTTCCATAATGGTCCGTAGTTGAACATCACAATCAGACAGATCCCGATAACTGATCCAGGCATGACTATTAGCGATGAAAAAAGAACTTCAATTATAGATTTTGCTGGAATTCGATAACGTGAGAGGGCATAGGCAGTTGGAATGCCCAATATGGTGGCGATAAAGGTCGTGGTAAGAGTTATTGATAAGGTGAGGTTAAGCGACTTCCAAAAATAGGGATCTTTCCAGAAGCCTCCTGCAAACTGGTTTAAGATTTTCCTGTTTTCACCCCAGATATCAGTTATTTCGCGGGTTTTTATTGCTGCCTCGTTTACAAAGAGCTGATCTATATTACTTAAGAAAAGGTAGACAGAATAAAGGAATAGGAAACCGGCAAAACTGTAAAAAAAGGTATTAAAGATAGTTCTGGTGCGTCTCTTACCAGACACTGCTTCTTCCTCCAATCATTCTCATTGCCGATATCGCGGATACTGCCATCAGGATGCAGACGATGCTCATTGAGGTTACCCACCCCATCATACCTCCATTCCAGTCCAGATAGATGGCAAATGGCATAATATCTGTTTTTCCTTCTGTGGCCCCGACAAATAACATAAGCCCTTCCCACTCGGCGGCTGCCCGTGCCCAGACCACGATCATACTGGCGATAATCCCATTCTTTGCCATGGGAAGAACTACTTTAAAGAACGTCCGGAGGGAAGAAGCGCCTAAACTACGAGAGACCGACTCAAACCTGGTGGGAATCATATCAAAGCTTGCCTTCATCAGCCGGGCACAAAAGGCAGCGGTGACCGTAAACTGAACAAGGAGGACGCCGTATACATTTCTGCCAATATAGATGCCATAATATTCACTGATCCAATCAAAGGGAAACCTGGTAGTGATTCCAAAGAGAAATGCCCCTACTACCGCGGGAGAGACTACAATGGGAAGATCTATGATACTGGCGATAAGATAGCGACAGGGGAATCGAAATCGAGAAAGGGCATAGCCGGCGGGGATACCGACAAGCAAAGAAAAAGATGTGGAGATTGTTGACGTCCAGACGGTCAACCAGAAACGCTCCCACATCCTCGATTTTGAAAAGAAATATAGAGTGTCATGCCATCCCAGGTAGATCCAGTTGCTTGTCACGAGCAAGACATATATGGCCAGAATACTGCCAGCAGTTCCAACACAGAGAGCAGGCCACCATCCCCCTCGAGACCCCAGAGCCATTTGAATTCCTCCCTGTTTCAGACCTAATCTCCTGCCCTTTTTGTTTTTTTCTCTCTTAGAACTTCCTCTATTAAATCTCCAACAGTCTTTTCGTTAACTTGAAATGATTCATCCTTTACTGCCTTTGCTGCGTTTACCAGATATTCCATATCCTGATCGGTGGTCGCGTCCAGGCAGAAACCTTGTTTATCGACCGGAATGACCGGATTGACCGCATAGGCATGCTTATGAAAAATTGCCCTTCCCTCTTCTGATAGAATGAAATCCATCAACTTTTGGGCCTCCTCTTTGTATCTGGCAAACTTGAGCACACCCACCGGCAGCCTTATAATGCCCCGATACGTGTGTTCGATGGGGATGATCTCTACATCCCTAAGGTAGAGAACCGCAGTGGTTGCCCAGACGATGGTAGCATCGATTGCCCTGTGCTGAGCTGCGTTACCCAACTCCGGGATACACTTGGCGCTCATTGTTGCATTTTCCTTTACCTTCTCCCAGATCCCCGCTTTTTTGAAGGTTTTCTGATGCCAGATGCCAATGGCACACGCCCTTGGATTTCCGAGTCCAACCCTCACACCAGGCTTGGCGAAATCCTCTACTCTCTTTATGTTTTTTGGGTTCCCTTTGGGAGTGATAATCACGGTAACAAAATAGGCAGGGATGTCTGTTTCGGGATCGTAGTCGGTGAGAAAACCCCTTTCCACGGCTTGCAACAGATAAAACTCCTCACCGGGCATAAAGAGATCTCCTTGTTTTGACCTAGTGATATCAGCTATAAAGTATCCTGAACCCTTGTAGGAAAAGTTCACCTTAACATCCGGATGTTTCTTTTCAAAAATTTCCTTAATTTCATTTAGTGCCATACGCTGCCCGAGGCCTGCATGGAAAAGTAGTCTTTTTTCGCCTCCGTATGCCTGGGTAACGGTAACCAGCAAAAACAAAGCGATAACCGGGGAAAGCGCCAAATTTCTGATCTTGTTCATTTGAACCTCCTGTCTCTTGCTCAGAATCTATTGTTTCAAAAACTCCTTTTCTATTCGTTTTAATCAGTTCTTGACTGTACTCATCTCAAAGGCTTTGTGAGGAAGAATGTTTGCAGAGACTAAAGATTTCTATCAATCAAGAATGCCGCAAGAAAATTTATACATCCATTGCACGAAGATCCAGTTGGCTTCCTTGTCAGAGGCCAGGTTTTCGGCAAACTCGTCTGGCCAGAAATGGCCGTAACCGAGCTGGATTTCATTGCCTTTGGGAAGCTTCAATCTTCCTACAAGATCAAACTCCCTTCCCACTTTGTCCCCTGAATTGCCGCTCTTGTCCCGATATGCCTTGGAGTTGAGGTGCCAGGCGTCTTTTTCTTCCGCCAGCCAGAACTGGTGGTACTCTGCCTTAAAATAAAGCCAGTCCTTGGGTTTGACTTCCAGATTTATCTGGGCATCCTTTAGATTCTTCCAGTGAAACAGGTTCAGTCTCCCATACATCTTGTCCCTGGCCCCGAATGCCCCGTCAAATGTTTCACGTTTGCTGTCCGTGGGATCACTGTCTCCAGAAGCATAGCTGTATTCCACGCTGAGACGCGGTTTGAAGCCAATCTCTTCAAAGTTATACCCCATTGAAACATGATAACCATAGGCGTCGATATCATCATGAGCATAATCCCCATCCTGTTTTACAAAAGTAAAATCCACATCAAATCCTTCATAGTTTTTCTTGAAAATTCTAGCTCCCACATAATACGAATCAAGATCTCCGTATTGTCCATCTTCGCTTTTATACCTGTCGTGCTTGTTGGCCTTGGTCATAGCGAATGGCTCAAAAGAAATTCCCAAGAGCCTCTTTGGAAGCTCAAAATGGCCATAAAATCCGAAACTTTCAAACCCGTGATTGTGATTGAGGCTGCACACATCAGGATCATGAACCTGGGTTCTTCCGTAATATGCATCCACAAATCCTCCATCAAATTTATAAGCAAGCTTTCCGGCATCCCAGATCCACCTGCCTGTGTTTCCCCATTGGCCAGGCCCGAAGATCCTCTTGTTGCCATAGGCAATAACCTGCCTTCCGAGTTTTATACTGAAGGGTAAAATTTTCTTGATCTCCAGGTAAGTATTGTAAAGTTCCCAACGATCTTTATAAGGGTTGTGCTCTCGATCAAACTGACTGTTATAGAAATCGCGCTCCTCAAGGGCTGAATCCCAGATTTCTGAGTCCTGCATCCATACGGCCAAGTGAACGATTTGATTCGGATAGTAATCAAGCCCAAATCGGAATCTCCCAAGAAGGAATCCATCATTCGATTCCCCATTCGCTGGCTCATCTCCATAATACTTGGCATTGAAGTTATCTTGATATTCATACCGAAAGCGGACGTTGGCCCCGAATGTGAGGTTCTCCCCGGATTGGTTTTCTCTCTTCTCCTTTGCTAGGCTGGTGCCGTAAACCCCATGGAGCAAAAGAATTGTAACTCCAATAATCAAACAAACGCATCTCAATTCAAATCTCACAATTTATGTCCTTTCGCAGTGTTAGAAGCCTGTTCCAAAAATAAAGAACACCTGACCCTGTAATCATGTCTATGGATGCAAGGGCTAACAGTGAAACCGCACTAGGGATGTGGATTATATCCGGCCGGATACAGATATCTCCTATGACATAGCTATGCTTTATTGTCAAGATAAAACGTGCTTAGAAATTGAGCACCTTATACGAACGAATAATAACCTATAGTGATGCTACATGGCACAGGAAGACAAGGACATAACAGGCGGAACCGAGATGTAATCAGGCGGCACCGGGGAGATCTGCAACCGCTTTGGCCTCATTGGCTGCTGAGTGAATCAGCGCAAGGCAATTATATCTTGAGAACTATTAAAGGAGATTCTTGACCGGCATGCTCACCGCCTTGGACTCCGAGGGGGGAACGATTTTCACTTTTCTTCTATCACATACTGAGCCGTAATACTGTCCTTTGACCCAGTTGCAATCTTCAAAGACGGTGGGTGGAGCGCCAGCTTCGCGCTAAGGGTTCCAGACCTTTTGAGGTAATCAAGGCGAATCCTTTCCGTATAGATCGTTGAGATATTTTTCAGAGTTTGCTCCCCGCCGACTACTATTATGGTGTCAGGAGTCACCGTCACCCTCGTAAGCACTAAATGCTCAGGTAGCTTACCAACCCAGTCAAGCTGTACGGCCAACACCTTTTTCACCAGCACATCCAGAGCCACCTCGACACCCGGGGGTTCGATTTCTCTTAGAATCACACCAGGCGGCAAATCGATGTCTTTGGCTGTGATTGCAAAGGTATTTTGTCCCACAAGGGCTCTGCTTAGGTCCAGCTTCACCCGAACCTGCTCGGGTCCAATGGATCTCATAAGACCGCCTGAGCCACTCAGATCAAGATGAACGGTGTTTACGGACGTCGCAACAATCTCCATCTCGGGATCACGATTCATATATTCTATGGGAATTTCAAGCGTCACAAGGCTTTCGAGACCCCGTGTAAAGCTAAACCAGGCTGCAGTTATCAATGCCACTGAAACAAGAGCTGCTACGGCAAGCTCGAGCTTTTCTCTTCTCAAATAGCCCCATTGCCTTTCAGTTGTCCCGAGATGTTCTCGCAATGTCTGAACAAGCTCTTCCTTTTGGTCAATTACCCGTATTTGAGAACCCTTTGCCACAGCGACATCGCCAGTTTCCTCAGACACGAGCACGACCAGGGCATCTGTGGTTTCAGCCAGTCCGGCCGCAGCCCTGTGACGAGTCGCGTAATGTGAAGGGAGGTCGTCTCGGTGTGACAGAGGCAGGATAACGCCCACATGGGTGACACGATCGCCCTGAATAATGGCGGCACCGTCGTGGACGGGGTTGTCGTGCCAGAATATGCTCATGATCATCTCTTTGGATACCAATCCATGCCAGGGCTTGCCGCTATGGGCCACTTCTTCCAGATGATCCTTGCCTGGAAAGACAATCAGGGCGCCAACATGCCTTTGTGCGAGTTCATGAAGCGCTTCCGCTATTATCTGTATGGGAGTCTTTACAGGCCTGTGTGGGATTCCCCACAAGACGGACTTCAGGGTCCTTGTCTGGAGAACGCATCGAATCTCGTTCCTGAAAATGACTATGATGATGAAGGCGGCGGCGGCAGTAATACCCTGAAGTACCCAGCTTGCTAAAATCAGCCCCAGTGAGACAGCTATCCTTTGGAAAAACCAGAAAGATGCAATCGCGACAAGCACCCTGAATACAATGGTCCCCCTGAAAAGCGCGTAGAGGCGAAATAAGATATAGCTGTTTAGAACTATATCAACAACGTCTTGCCATCGGAGACTGGAGAACAATAGAAAAAGCTTATCCATGCGAGTCAGTCCGTTATGCTGAACCTCAAGGTTCGAAGAACGCGGCCCTCCTCGTCCCTGATTTCCACATGCCACGGTCCTTTGTCGGCCTCTCGAAGGTGGACACTGCTAAATGTTGACCAGCGAGGAGGCTTGAGCGATAATTTTACTCTTGTGCTGTACCTGTCGCGGTAAAACCAGTAGTGGTAGATAAAAGTCTCTTCGGGCACTGGATCGAAAGACGAAAAACATAAGACCCTTCCGATTTCGATAGGAAAAATAATTGCCTGACCCTGGGGGGCATGCTCTTTTATCTGTTCACACATTGCTGCCCGAACCAGAGTCAATCCCTTAGGCACTGCACTGGATGAAGAGGCCGCCTTATCTTGCGGTATCGCCTGTGAGGAGAGGAACACATCCACACAAACGAGTATTAGGAGGAATATATAAGGTCTGTATCTTGTTGCCTTGCTCATAGCCAGAACACCTTGCCGGAGTGAGTACAAAACAAGAGTTTGGGATAACGTATTATGCATAGCATTGCTGCTTGCCGGCGGCAACTACTTAACATCAACGGCTTGGTAAAAAAAGCCCAGGTTTCCCCGCCCACAATTGACGAACTAGCAAAGAGTTTCAACAATTTGTCGTTTCGAGCGAAGTTAGAAATCTTTTCGATGTAGCATACTGAAAAACATTAGATTTCTTCCCGCTAATAGCGGGATCGAAATGACACATCCACTAACATAGAACTATAAAACAAAAGTCCGTCCTTCTCTATGGCCCACGGGCAACGGGCACGCCCCAATTGAACGTTTTCGCCCAATTGGGGTTTGACAAAACCCATGATTTCACCTAGATATACTTTGCGCTGAGGATATGTTGAAACAGGGAGGAAAAAACATGTCAGCACAGGGCGCTTTATCAGGAATAAAGGTTTTGGATCTCTCACGTTTACTCCCTGGTCCTTTTTGCTCCATGATTCTGGCAGACCATGGAGCGCGCGTCATTTCGGTCGCCCACAAGCGTTTCATCTCTGATGGGCTCTTTCTTGACACTGTCAACAGGAATAAGGAGCATATGAGTCTGGATCTGAAGACCGAGGAAGGCAAGGAGATCTTTTTTCGTCTTGCCAGGGAGACAGACGTAATCCTGGAGGGCTTCAGGCCTGGAGTTGTCCATAGGCTGGGCATTGATTACGACACTATTAGAAAAATAAACCCCGGAGTCATATACTGCTCCATTTCAGGGTATGGCCAGACAGGCCCTCTCAGGAATCGGGCAGGACACGACGTGAACTTCTTGGGCGTCTCAGGTGTCCTTGACCTCATAGGCGAATCAGATCGCCCCCCTTCTATCCCGGGGATTCAGATAGCCGATATTGCAGCAGGGGGAATGTATGCGGCAATCGGCATCCTGCTGGCGTTACAATCCAGGATAAAATCCGCAAAGGGTCAATACATCGATATCTCAATGACCGATGGAATGGTGAGTTTTTTGCCCATCGCCCTGTACTTGAAGCAACTCACCGGTCAGGCTCCCCAACGCGGCGACAACCTCCTTTCCCATCGCTACGCATGCTACAATATTTATGAAACAGCAGATGGTCGCTATTTTTCTATCGGAGCCATCGAAGAGCACTTCTGGAAGCGTCTTTGCGAACATCTGGGCGTTCCGGAATATGCGTCTCTACAATTTGACGATAGTCGCAGGGAAGAGATCTTGGATTTCATGCGCACTACCTTCAGGAAAAGGAACCTGGACGAATGGGAAGAAGAACTGGTGAACTTGGACGTCTGCTGGACTCCGATCCGGAATCTGGAAGAGGTGCTTCAAGATCCGCTTTTTCGAGAACGGGAGATGATAGTTGAAATCACGGGCAACGACCAAAAAAACGTCACGGTACTGGGCGTCCCCATCAAGTTGAGCGACACACCCGGAGCCATCCGAACACCTCCGGTCCGTTTTGGAGAAAACACAGCCTCGATACTCCGGGAAATCGGATATACGAAAGAAGAGATAGATGACCTTTCGGAAAAGGGCGTGATTTAATTTCCATCCAGAAATGGCCCTTTTCCGCGTGGCAAGGCACCCTTTTTTCTTTGCTTCCATCCCAGATGCCTGAGAGCTCTGTAAGCATA
This sequence comes from Deltaproteobacteria bacterium, assembly GCA_016930875.1. Classification (NCBI taxonomy): domain Bacteria; kingdom Pseudomonadati; phylum Myxococcota; class Myxococcia; species Deltaproteobacteria bacterium. The sequence goes on from JAFGFW010000096.1 coordinate 9,528, forward strand.
CCACTGATTATACCAGTGATCGGAGGTCTCTATCCTTTTCAGGATTTCCTTGACAGCTCTCGGATCTCCCCTTTGACCCAGGGCATGAAGAGTCATGGAGACTACGTTGGGATGAGGGTCATCCAGTAATGCCAGGAGATCTTGATACGTTTTTGGGTCGCGGCTTGCGCCCAAAGCCCTTGCCAGCCAGTAGCGCTCGGGAAGATGCGGGCTTGCCAACATCTTCCGATAGGACCGAAGGTTCCCGATCTCAAGGCCTTCGCTTACCACAGTCCTTAAGGCTTGAACCCTTTGTTGCCAGCAGTCGGAGTCCAAGGCTTTGGATAAGTCGGCTGTCTGGAGGGCCTTTGAGCGTCCGACACGAAGTGGAGCCAACAGGGCCAAGCCGATTAGGAAACAGAGGAGCGCAGCAACCGCCGCAGAACGCATAGGGCTCAGCAAAAAGCCTGACACAAGCTGGATCACGGCGAAGACCATGACATACAGGAGGACAGGAAACCCCACCAGAAGGCATACGATGGTGGCCTGCCGAAAAAGGGCGTGTCTGTCGGTTTTTGCGGAAAATTGCCGCAGCGCCTTATTCGGCTGGGCGAAAAACTCTTTGAAGGTGAACTGGATAACGGTTTTGCCATGATGCTCAAAAACGAGTCCATCTTTAGCTTCCACAATCTCAAGGTCAGTCGCAACACCTGTATCCAGAGATAGATAGTCGCAATTTAAGAGCGCATTTTCCATATGTTGGGCAACCTGTTTGTCCTTTATCGCGGTCAGCCGACATGTCTTAAGCGTCTTTTGATCCAGGGTCTTAAAGACCTCCGCTGGATAGAGAGTGTATCGATAGTAAAAATCATCGACTTTTTTCCCCACGGGATTGGATAACAGCAGGTAATCTCGGATATCCAGAAACAAGAAGCGATCCGCATGGACCGTCCATATTATGGTCAGCAGGAGAATAGGAACAATGTGGACCAGCCTGTTAAACCATATTTTTTTCTCATCTTCAGGAGGCATCCACTTCAAGGTGGCTGTAAAGACCAAAAGGGGAGTCACAAGGAAATACGAGGCCACTATCGGCGAAAGACCCTTGCCGTTTACTGCGACAATGGCGCCTGCCCACAGGATCAAAACGGGCAGCAAAAGGGCCTTATTTCTTCTGAAGATGCGATCCCAACACCAGGCAAAGGCTACGGAGAAGATAGAAAGACCTGCGCCAAGACTGAGCGTGAAAAACAACCCTCCGTAGAAGGCGGGTCCAAGTTCTTTGAGCGTGGGCATGATCTGTTGATTGGGAACGGCGAGATAGCCTGCCGCTGCGATAGCTGTGACGGTCCGGTACAGCCCGGCATTGGACAGATACACGTGCAGCGTAGCCAGGACCTGTGTTGTTAACAACCCCAGGAGGACGGCCCGGGCAACATAGGAGATTCTATTCATTCTGAAATGGAGACCTCTGTGATTGGTGGCCCTGTTGTTGATTACCTCTTCATTTAGCTGTATAAGGCTCTTATCACGGGATACGCATTGTTTATAGCGCTTTTTGCAGTTAACAGGTGGCGAGGCCAGGAGTTTTCCCGAGGTGTACACAATAATGGCGCCAACCACGACAGGAGTTTGAGTTATGATCTTTGATATGTTCCAGAAGGGGGGAGTCGTGATGTATCCCCTCCTTGCATGCTCCATGATCTCCCTAACGATAATTCTGGAAAGAACTCTCTTCTGGATACGGGAGAATAGGCGTGCTGACAGAACCCTCGTTGATCAGGTGCTTGAGCTGGCTCGCTTGAAAAAATACGAGGAAATCAGGACGAGCACCAAAGACGCTGGCGATTATGTGATCAGGGTGCTTGTGTGTGGCCTGGTTCACAGGAATTATTCGCTTTCCAAGGCCATGGAGGCAGCAGCAATAGAAGAAATCAAGAGAATGAAAAGATATCTTCCCGTACTGGATACCGTGATCACTGCCGCCCCCCTGCTTGGCATTCTCGGCACGGTTATCGGCATCATACATTCCTTTGACATGCTCGGAAGAGCAGGCATACAGAACCCGCAGGCCGTCACTGCTGGGATTGCCCAGGCCCTGCTCACGACTGCCGCAGGTTTGCTGATAGCCATTTTTACACTGTTTCCATACAATTACTTCGTGACGAAGGTGGAAAAGGCAGGAAATCGGATTGAGAAGCATGCGACAACCCTCGAGATCCTCCAAAAAGGGGACGGCAGCGAATGAACCTGCGATTCAAACACAAAAGCCCGCGTATCGAACTAATTCCTCTCATCGACATTATCTTCTTGCTTCTTGTATTCTTCATATATTCCATGCTTTCCATGGTTGTATACAGAGGAATACCGGTCACGCTGCCTGCTGCTGATAGCATTGAAACGCAGAAAGGGGAGAGTCTCGTCATCACGATTGATAAAAACGGAGATGTCTTTGTGGACAAGGAGCCCACTGCCGGCCGGGAGATCCTTTGCCGCCTCAAAAGGGAATATGCAGCCTTTCCCGAGAAGACCGTCATTATTTCAGGACACAGGCAGTCGCCGTACAGGGTCTTTGTGGATGTTCTTGACAAGGTCAGGCTGGCGGGATTCCAAAAGGTCTCCATGGAAGCAAGGCCGAAGGAAGCCGACGCCACCGGTCGCTGATTGCGAGGTCTTGATAATGAAAAGGGACATTGTCCTATCAGCCATCATATCCCTGGCAGTTCATGTATCCGTGTTGAGCGCACATCTGCCGAGAAGCAGCAGCACAGGATGGGATGCGCATGCCCCGGTATCGCTCTCGATCATCCGTCCCAAGAGGGTCGTGCCCGCACCGTCTTCCCCCAAGGCGTCTTCTGAGACCGCATTGAAGCCTGATCTCCTGCCAAAGCGCAGGGCCGTGCGTAAGCGAATCCTCGTTCCGAGATCGATGCGAAGCCCCAAAAAAGACCTCACGGCCAAGCCTGCCCCCAAGAAAAAGAGCGCTAACCTGAACAGGCTTAAGGATCTCATGAAACATGCACCAGAGCCCTGCCCGGCAGGGAGGGATGAAGCGACTGGGGAGCCTTCTATTGACCATTTATCAAAGACGCCAGATAAAATGATCGGGACAGGATCGTCTTTTGAAACAGCGTCGATCCCGAAGGGCGCCATCACGGGTGAGCGGGAAATCGTTGGAACACTTAAGGGGAACGGATCAGAAAAGGGGATTCTCACGTATGCCACACCCAAATACAAAGAGAATCCTCGCCCAACCTATCCCAAAGTTGCCAGGAGAAGGGGCTATGAGGGGTCCACGCGCCTTAAAGTCGAGGTCCTTGAAAGCGGCAAGGTCGGACGAATAGAGATAGCATCATCATCGGGTTTTGAGCTGTTGGACAAGGCGGCCCTGGAATCCGTAAAGAACTGGACCTTCACCCCTGGCACAATAAGTGGAGAAAACATAAGGCAGTGGGTCATGGTGCCGGTCAGATTTTCTTTGAGATAACAAAGCCATTGAAATTCCAAGAAGCCAAATCCAGAAGCGATTCATTGCATCACAAGGGAAATGCCGAAAATAGCCATATTGCCGAGCACATGAATCGTGATGGGAACCATCAAGTTCCCCGCCACCTCGTAGGCCACGGCAAAAAGTAGGCCTCCCACAATCTGGGTCAGTGGGACCCCGGAACCGGTGGCATGGCATAGGACAAAAATCAAGGCGCTACCGAAAAGGGCAACCAACATACCCCATCGTCTCAGGAAGCCGTAAATAATTCCCCGAAAAAAGACTTCTTCTGCCAAAGGGGCTACCAGACCGCCCACAAAGAAAAACAGAACTATCTCATGAGTGCCGTGCGGAAGATCGGTTCTGATGAGTTTCAAGGGAGGGATGTGTCCCGCATGCAGAATGGCAAAGCCAAAAATGGCGCACAGCCCAAAAGCAGCCGACCAGATCACCCCCTTCTTCAGCCCGGTAAAGATTTTGTCTGGAGCCAGCCCGACGGATGACATGCCTTGGGCCCAGATTGAAACAATCAGAACAAAGAGAAATATTTCAAGAAGACGTGCTATCAGGAGGGCATGCAACGTCTTGGCGAGGAAAATCCCGGTAGCCGTTTCAACGGCCACGATAGCAACAAGGGATAAGAACAGGATTCTTGTTTCGATTATCTTTACCGCCATGGGGGATTCTGATTAACGCAACTTCTCAAAAAGTTCGGGCAGCGCGGTTGCCATGAGTGCCGGGGGATAAAGGCCTTTTCTTCCAGATTATTGAGAACCTACTGATTAACATGATAACGAGGTGGGCGAATGGGAGTTGCTACCGTCCACTCCAACTCAGTTTCGCTTTTAGCATGTCATAGTAGCTTTGGCCGGCCATCTTGATCATCTGAATCGTATGCGGCGCCTTGCGAATAATGATGGTGTCTCGGTGGGTTACATGGAGGCCAACCTGGCCGTCAAAGGTCAGAAATATGTTTGAGTCTCTTTCTTCGAGACTGATCGTGATTGTCACAGTATCGGGCACGATCAGAGGGCGATTAATCAGAGTAAAGGGACAAATCGGAGTGAGAATGATCGTTTTCAGGGACGGGTATACGATAGGGCCGCCTGCTGAAAGGGAATACGCGGTGGACCCTGTGGGGGTGGCTACAACGAGACCGTCCGCCCTGAAAGTCGTTAGATAGTAATCGTCAATGAAAGCATGGATATGGGCAATGCGTGCGAGAGCCTCTTTGTTGATCACTACATCGTTCAGTACGGTCTGGCATGCGACTTCCTCGCCGTCACGAACAACTTGTGCCGACAACAGGATTCTCTCTTGGGTTGCATAGTCGTCCTTGATGGCTTTTTCCACGGCAGGAAAAAGCTGATCCACCGGGACATCTGTCAGGAACCCAAAAGCCCCAAGGTTTACGCCCAAGACAGGGATACCCGTGTCCTGAACCCATCGGATGGCGCTGATGAAAGTCCCGTCACCACCCAACACCGCAATAAACGACAGATCAGAAGGGGCCTTTTCAATGTTTTCGACCAGACAGTCACGTGCAGTAATCGGCGTAGGGATATTCTTGCGGATGAGGACCCGAATTCCTTTTGCCTTCAGCCAGGTCTCCAGTTGATCCGCCTTGGCAATGGCCTCTTTCTGGTCCTTGACGACAATGCCTATCCTCTTCATGGGCATGACCTTGTTGCGAAGGTTTAAAGTTCATCCACTACATAACAAGATTTGAAGAGGCCGTCAAACCCGAGCCCTGCTATTTCATGCATACATCCATTGCCTGATGAGGGGGACAACCCTTTTGTCCCAGTCCTCTGACACCCTCAATGTTATGAATTCCTTGAAGAGATTGTCCGTCAACTGGAAGGCCTTTTCATAAAGGTATACCTTTTCAAGCACCGCTCCCTCCAAATCCTCTTGTGACTCCACAGATCCTGTCTGGGGGCACTTGAGCCCGGCCATGTGCAGGCTTTCTGCCTTGACGGTAAAGCGCCACTCTTGATCACCCGTCTTACAAGAAAGATTAAGCTCTGTCACGACGGCCCCTTTCTTCAGCGCCAAAATCCCCTCTTCAAGGCCTGCATCGTCGCCCTTTATGGTAATGCTTTCCACCGTATCCTTTTGCTTGTTCACAAGCACAATACGATTGCCGATTCCCAGCGATACGGGTTCTTGCTCGAGTTTTGTTATCTCATCTTGATTTTTCTCCATAGCAAACCATAACCACGTCAGGTACTCGTACCCCAAGAATTTATAACGATTGTATGAAACGGCAACATCAAGCATAGGTTACTCCGTAAAGGCTGTCGCAGAAAGTCCGACCAGGATATCACGCTGTGTATCAGAAAGGCCCATCACCAGATCAGCGGTGGTGTATGGAAAGAGCCGGATAAGGGGAAGCTGAAATGACCTGAAGAACGATGTCTCCAACTCTTCATTGGCTGATTTCAGAGTCGAGAAAAACCACAAAGATGACTCTTCATAATTCCATATCAGATCATAAACGTTGGGAGTTGCAGGAATACGCAATGTCAGAACACCTATGACTTGTTCTTTTATCACCCTTTTTTCGTCGCGTGACAAATATTTTCGTCCAGTCGCAGCAAGCCGCCTGGCCGTTTCTATGGCACAGTGTTTTTTTATGAGTGAGGAGGGAACGGTTTTCTTGTCTATTCTTAATGAAAAGACAAAATAGGTGCCGATAAGAAATGACGAACCATCAAAATCAGGGTCAAATGGCTTGTCAAATGATGTCCAACCCACAGTCTTATCTGAAATATCATCATCTACATTTGGGATGGCATTTTTCTTAAGGCACTTGGCCATTGTTTCAAGAACAGGCTTCTCAAGTTGGCCTTCAACTCTGTACCGCGTGACAGAAACAGTAGATGATAAAAGCCCCATGATTCTGCTTTACCTCCGTTCTTTCTTTGCCGAGGGACACCCTCACGAAGACCGCTTGCGAGGCCCCTGATTTCAAAGAACAAAACCTAAGAGATCAGGGGGGCTGTGTCAAGACCAAAGTCCTCGGACGTTCAGTTTGGAAGGGAACAATCAGGCATTGGGAACTACCGCCCGCAAGTCATCTTGCTTACGATCCGGACACGAGCATTCTCAGGACATCCCCTTTTCCCACGATTCCCACGAGATCTCCCTTATCCACCACAGGGAGGGTGTGGAAATTCCTGTCCACCATGATACTACCCACCTCCTCAATACTCGCATCGGGCCGGACAGTGACTGAATTTGAACTCATGGCATCGGCCACGGTCGTAGCGGTGATCTTCCGAACCTCCTTTTCGAGATGCTTCGTGGACGTCCCCCTCATTATTCCGTGTTTCAGTGTTGATGCAAATCTCCGTTAACCGTCGCTGCGAATCGATCGGATTCTTTTCATGAAATCAGAGGTTCGTTCAAAGTCCACCCGATTGCGCCAGTTGCCACCCTCCTTAAAGCTGCTCCCCACAATCGCTCCATCTGACAAAGGAAAAAGCTCTTCGAGATTTGTTAATGAGAGCCCACTTCCGATCAGAAGAGGAATAGATGCTCCTTTTTGTATCCGTTCAATATCTTCCACGGTAGGAGCCGAACCCGTCTTCAATCCTGTGACGATTATTGCGTCAGCACCGCAGTCTTCCACATCGCGAGCCTGTTCTTCCACGGAGAGATCCGATAGAATGTAGTGACTTCCGTGCTTCACATGAAAGTCCCCAAAGATCATCATGTCGTCCGCCCTCAAGTGTCTACGATATCGAAGGGCTTCAGGGCCTGCCGCCTCTATAATGCCACTGTTTGAGATATAGGCATTTGCCAGTTCAAAGGCCCGAACCCACTTTGCACACACTGCCACAGCCACGGCTAATGCCTGACACACCCCGTTAATGTGGCAATTGATCCCCACCGGAATCTTCACCTTCTGCAGAATAGCACTTGCTGCCGCTGCAAGTCCAGCCACGGTCTCTGGGCCTATGCGCTCAGGCTTGCAGTATGGCAAGTCCCACATATTTTCAATCTGAAGCCCGTCCACCCCCGCCCCTTCGAGCACTAACGCCTCTTCTTCTGCTCGCTCGAAAACCCTATTCATGCCCCCTTCCCTATAACGCGGAGAGCCAGGAAGTGGGAGGAGATGGACCATCCCGATGATCGGTTTTGATGTTTTAAACAGTTCTTTGAATTTTCCCATAACTACCCCCATCAGGGTTCATACCGGCAATTTTCGTATCCGTTCAAGGCAATAATTTCCCAACTTAACCACTCAACTGTTTGACTATCTCTATACTTATTTACCACTGGGGACATGCCCCTCATGCGCTGGCAACTCAGAGCGCAGAATTAACGTCCGCTTCCTGCCCATCGGGATGAATCTTTATTTTCCCTAACTGAACCGTCCTGACCATCTC
>JAFGFW010000097.1 GCA_016930875.1 Deltaproteobacteria bacterium
AATGTATTTTTTGTCATTCCGGCCCGTCGAGAGCCTCAGGGTCGAACGACGAAAGCCGGAATCCAGTCCGCCGGAGGCGGATCAGGTAGTTGGAACTAATATGGACTCCGGTTTTCACCGGAGTGACGACTTTTTACGAGATCATCAAATTTAGAAGCTAATCACGTCTCTTCCTAAGGCGCATGCCGCAAAACACGAAAGGCTGTAATGTTCTCAAGGCGCAAGCCGCAAAGCACAAAAAAGAAAAATAGCCAGAATTTCGTGTCTTCGTGCTTTCGTGATAGTCTTCTTGTTTTTGGTTCCGGTTTATTCGGGTTAGGAGGTTTATATGGATACAGCCTTGTTGAACATTGGTTTTGGAAACACTGTGGTTACCGGCCGTATCATCGCTATCGTTACGCCTGGCTCTGCACCCATGAAGCGTCTTAAGGAAGATGCAAAAGAGGAAAAACGCTTGATTGATGCCACACATGGCCGGCGCACCCGTTCGATCATCGTTACAGATAGCAACCACGTAATCCTTTCGGGTATTCAGGCAGAAACGATTTCTCAGCGTTTTGAGGCCGGCTTTGAATTCAAGGAGGAGAAGAAAAAGGCCGCAGAGCCGAAGTGAACTGCGTCTCGGTGTCTAAGAGATAATGGAGAAAATGATCGCCGCAGAGCACGCAGAGTTTGACTATGTTTTTGTTTTCCGTTGAGAGGACGGAAAACAAAAAACAAACTGCTTGAGAATACCGCTTGAAATATGCCCCCAGGTTTTGGAATTATCGCCTCTCACGACAGTTCCAAAAGACAGACTTATTTGCGAACTTTGCGTCTCTGCGGTGTAAGATTACGTAATAGGATGGCCAAAAAAGGACGTTTATTCATTATTTCCGGGCCTTCCGGGGCCGGAAAATCGACTGTCATAAAAGCGATCTTAGAAAAGAAACGAGATCTCCGATATTCCATATCTTGTACTACCCGTCCTCCTCGCGGCAACGAACAAGATGGTGTGGACTACTACTTCATCACCAAAGCCGCCTTTGAAAAGAAAATCGATGGTGGGCAATTGGCTGAATGGGCAGAAGTGCACGGCCACCTGTATGGAACTTCAGCCACATACATTGAGGAGACGTTAGACGATGGGCAGGACGTGTTGCTGGATATTGACGTTGAGGGGGCAAAGAAACTGTTTGTCAAGTATCCTGAAGCTGTTTCAATCTTCATAGCGCCGCCAACTATGAAAAAACTCGAAGAACGCCTGGCTGAACGTGACACGGATTCGCCTAAGGCAGTGGAGCGGCGTTTGAAAAACGCAGAGGCGGAGATGGCCCAGGTCCATCGTTACGACTATATCCTTGTAAATGAGGAACTGGTCCAAACTGTTTCAAGGTTAGAGGCGATTATCGGAAAAGCATGTTTCAATGGATGATCTTCTTTATGGAATCCACCCTCTTTGTGAGGCGTTTGCGGCCGGGCGGCGGGAGATTAGGAATCTCTATGTATCTAAGCGCCGCGGAATTAAAGGCATCAAGACCATCCTGGAACGGGCTCGGATCAAGGGGATACCTGTCCAGCACAAGCCACCGGACTTTTTTCAATCCCGCTTCGGCGACTTAGTGCACCAGGGAGTTGCGGCACAGGTTGGGGACTTACCTTTGACAAATGAGAATGCAATTCTCAAAAAGGCTGAAAGGGATGCCGCACTACCCCTGATTCTAACCCTTGATGGCATTGTGGACCCGCAAAACCTTGGCTCTATTGTCAGGACCGCTTTGTCCATGGGGGTCCATGGTATCATCCTTTCCAAGGCCCGTTCTGCCCCTTTGTCTCCTACGGTTTCAAAGGCGTCTGCCGGTGCTATGGAACATATGTTGTTCTCACGTGTTCCAAATCTGGTCAGCGCCTTACAACGGCTGAAGAAAGCAGGGCTTTGGGTCGTAGGCGCCCATGCCGCCTCAAAACAACCAGTGGACCAGTTTGATTTCAATGTCGGTTTGGTCCTTGTCATTGGAGGGGAAGGCAAGGGGATACGTCCCCTGGTTCGGAAGACATGTGACTGTTTGGTGGCTATTCCCCAAGAGACGGAGGTGGACTCTCTTAACGCTGCAGTGGCCGGGGCTATTGTTATGTACGAGGTTAGGAGGCAGAGGAGAAGTGGGGGAAATGCCTAAAATAACCTATTAGGCATTTTAGTTCATTTTAGACAATTTAGGCATTTCTTATATGGACACATATCCCAAGACATACGACGTGATCGTGGTGGGAGCGGGCCATGCGGGGTGTGAGGCTGCTCTGGCTTCGGCCCGTTTGGGACACCCGACCCTTGTCCTTACTATTAACGTGGACCACATCGGAGAGATGTCATGCAATCCGGCCGTTGGAGGTTTAGCCAAGGGACACCTGGTTCGCGAGATCGATGCGCTGGGAGGGGAGATAGCCAAGAATACCGACGCCACAGGTATCCAGTTTCGTCGCTTAAATACGAAGAAGGGGCCGGCGGTACAGTCATCCAGGGCCCAGGCGGACAAAGAAGAGTACCGCCTCAGCATGAAGCGTGTTTTGGAAAAACAGGAAAACCTGGATGTAAAACAGGGGTTAGTTGATGCCCTGATCGTAGATGACGGCACGGTTAAAGGGATCATAACCAGTATACAGGAAAAGTTTCTTGGCAAGGCCGTTATTTTGACTACAGGCACATTCCTGAAAGGCTTGGTCCACATTGGACTGAAGCACTTTCCCGCAGGACGTATGGGAGACCCAGCCTCAAACAAGCTTTCCGATCATTTAAAGGCATTGGGCTTAAGGGTGGGCCGTTTAAAGACAGGGACTACGCCTCGTCTGGATGGCCGGACCATCGATTTCTCAAGGTTCACCCCCCAGTATGGAGATGACCCGCCAGTGCCCTTTTCGTTTGAGACAGAGTCGCTTACTCGTGATCAGGTCCCGTGCCATATCACGTATACAAACAAGAAAACCCACAAGATCATCAAGACAGGTCTTGATCGTTCCCCCCTCTTCACAGGGGTCATAAGAGGGACCGGGGCTCGCTATTGTCCATCCATTGAGGATAAGATCGTGCGCTTTCCGGAAAAACCGAGGCACCAGGTCTTTCTTGAGCCCATGGGGCTTGGAACTGCCGAGATCTATCCGAACGGCCTTCCTACAAGCCTACCGGTGGACATACAGCTCAAGATGCTTCGGTCTATTGAAGGTCTGGAACATGTGGAGATCGTTCGGCCAGGATATGCCATCGAATATGACTATATTGATCCGGTGCAGCTCAAGCCGAACCTGGAATGTAAGACCATTCGAGGCTTGTTCCTGGCTGGTCAGATCAACGGAACGTCGGGTTACGAGGAGGCCGCAGGTCAGGGGATAATGGCCGGGATCAATGGCGTGCGCTACGTGATCGGGGAGCCTCCTGTCATCTTGGGACGGGATCAGGCCTATATCGGTGTGATGATCGATGACCTGGTAACAAAAGGAACCCAGGACCCCTATCGAATCTTTACTTCAAGGGCCGAGTATCGCTTGCTCCTGCGGGAGGACAACGCGGACTTGCGACTTAGGGAGCTGGGACATGAGATCGGCCTCGTGTCTGACGAGCTTTACGAGAAGTTTGAGCAGAAGCGCGATGCTATTGAAAGACTCCTGGCTCTACTCTCGGACGTACGTCTGAACCCTAAGCCAGAAGTAAATCGAACTCTGGAAGGGCTGGGCCTTGGCCAAATAAATCAACCTGCCAGGTTGACTGATCTACTGAAAAGACCAGGGATTGAGCTTAAGGTCCTTGCCAATTTTGACGGGCGTATCCTTTCTTTTGACAGGGAAGTCACTGAACAGGCTAGTATCCTGATAAAATATGATGGATATATTAAACGCCAGATGGAACAGGTTGAGCGTTCCAAGCACCGGGAGGACACAAAGATTCCGGATGATTTTGATTATCAGGCCATTCCCGGGCTTTCAAATGAAGTAAAGGAGAAGCTTGCCAGGATTCGGCCAATCTCTCTCGGCCAGGCATCAAGGGTATCCGGCATTACTCCGGCTGCAATATCTATAATACAGGTCTATCTTAAGAGGTTGGCCGGTTTAGCCAGTTAGGCCGGTTGACCGGTTACGTTCGTTGAGAGGCGTATTTGCCACCTTTGCAAAGATTGAAACACTCCCCTGACTTGATAATATGGAAAGGCCTTTTCCCCAGCGACAAAACCGCGTCACATAAAACCGCCAGGCGATTTTGCGACTTGAAAATTCACCCTTCGTTAAGCACTTTCACGGGCTTAACGGGCTCAACCGATCATAGGGAAGAGAGATGATGGACAGTCAAAAAAAACACCATACTGAAACACGTCAGATCACCACAAGCGCAGACGGCACTCTTGTGGTTCCAGATAGGCCTGTCATTCCATTTATTGAAGGAGATGGCATAGGCCCGGACATCTGGGCTGCTTGCAGTCGAGTTCTGGACCGTGCCGTTGATGCAGCATACGGTGATCAGCGCAAGATCACGTGGCTGAAGGTCATGGCAGGGGGAAAGGCATACGGCGAGACAGGCGAATCACTTCCTGAGGAGGCTCTGCAGGTCATTAAGGATCATGTAGTAGCTATCAAGGGGCCATTGACGACACCCGTGGGCAAGGGGATGCGCAGTGTCAATGTGGCGTTGCGACAAAGGCTGGACCTGTATGCCTGTATTCGGCCCATACGGTACATTAAAGGCGTCCCCACGCCGATGAGGCACCCTGAAAGGGTCAACATGGTGGTGTTTAGGGAAAACACAGAAGACGTCTATGCCGGGATTGAATGGGAGGCCGAAAGCCGTGAGGCCGAGGCGGTGATTTCCTTTCTTAAAGATAGTATGGGAATAGCTATTGAAAAGGGCTCGGCTATCGGGGTTAAGCCCATGAGTCGGAGGGCTTCAAGGCGACTTGTGGCAATGGCCATACAGTATGCCTTAGATCATGATCTTGCCAGTGTCACGTTGGTACATAAGGGTAATATCATGAAATATACGGAAGGAGCTTTCATGAGGTGGGGCTACGAGGCGGCAAGTGAGATTTTTGGGGACCGCATCGTTTTTGAGTCAGATGGCGAGCTGGAGAACGACGCTCAAGCGCAATCGTCCAAGGTAGTGATCAAAGACAGGATCGCGGATATGATGTTTCAGCAAGTGCTCCTTCGGCCAGAGTCCTACCATGTGATCGCAACTCCCAATCTGAACGGCGACTATCTCTCTGATGCCCTGGCCGCCCAGGTCGGAGGCCTTGGTATGGCGCCCGGGGCCAATATCGGCGATACGTGCGCGGTCTTTGAGGCCACTCACGGGACAGCGCCCAAATATGCAGGCAAGGACAAGGCAAATCCTGTATCGCTGATACTTTCCGGGGTGATGATGCTGGAGCGCCTGGGGTGGACAGAGGCAGCTTCGGCCATTGAGCAGGCCATACAGAAAAGCATTTGCGATGGTATTGTGACCTACGACCTCGCCCGCCAGATGCCAGGCAGCCGTGAAGTCAGATGCTCTCAATTCGCAGATGCAGTCATAGAACGGTTGCGTTGTGTGTGAGTGCTAAGGGCTTTCGTAACCGTTCACGGTTACAAAAAAATGAACATCGAACATCGAACGTCCAATCGCTCGACCTTGAGGCTCTCGACAGGCATCGAATGT
>JAFGFW010000098.1 GCA_016930875.1 Deltaproteobacteria bacterium
AGCACGCGGAGGCGCAGAGTTTTTGACAAAAATCCCTGAGAGGGAGATTTTTGTCAACAAGCCTTCCTGCCGGCGCAGGATATGATAGCCATTCGAAAAAAATTTCGATTCCTCCGGCTTGCTGGTCAATGCAGTTCATGTTTTGTCCAATGCCAGGACCAGCTTCGACGGCAACGCCTTTTTAAAATGGCCGTCGTTTGATACAACCCGGTCTACGTCATGTGCCAATCCGCACGCAATGATTAGACTATCTATTGTTCGCAGCCGAGGCCAAGAGATGCGCTGATCATTGCCCACCCTATCAACAACATCCCTGGTGATTTCCTGGCAAATGGTGTTCGGGAAGTTGAGGAGATAATCCTTCACAGCAATAGCAGTCTTCATGTTCCCTTTCTTGAGGGGACCCTGCATGACCTCCGCAACGCTCACAATGGATATGACAGCAAAGGCATCGCCTGCTTCAACCATCTCGAACAAGAGGCGAGACAAACCCGCATAAGGCTCGATATTGTCCGTCAAATAGATGATGACATCGGTGTCGACAAGCACCCGTTTCCCTGAAACTGCCTTTTTCAGTGCAGATGCCGTTAACAACTTCACCGGTCTTCTCTCTCCTTGTCAATATACTCTGAGACGTCCTCAGCCGTTTTGCCAAAAGTCTTCGCGGTGAGCCCTGACAGCCTGTCAGTGAAAGATAAAACCGGTTGAAGGATAATCCTATCATCGTCCTTGGTCAACAGAACCTTTGTACCAGCCTTAATGTCCATCTCCTTACGAAGCCGGGCGGGAAGAACAACGTACCCCCTACTAGAAACTGTTACCTTAGCTGAATTCATGCAGCATCATCTCCCTTCTTCTGCATTATTGAATTTTAGCACCTCTTTTGGGGGATGTCAACCGCGGTACATTCAAATTTAAAGTGCACCATTTAAGTTGGTTACTCATACGAATTTGTGGGGAACATTCAAGCCTAGAACGTTGAAAGCATGAATCTTTTCCGATAGTTCCTGGTTGACAAGATTAGCCGGGAAAGGAGGATCAGATTCATGCTTGTAGAAAGTATAGCTCCAAAGACACTTGGGGCGACTCGCGAAGGAACTGAAGACAAGGTCAAGTATCAAGATAGCTCTTGATCTCGTCATAGAAGGTCGAATCATCAAGAACTGACACACCGAAATCGAAATCCTCATCGCCTTTCTTTAACCACTCGCTGATGACTTGAGGATCAACCATAAAGGACACGACCTTCTTTCAAAATGCTCTTGATAAATGGGTCTCCCAATTTGACACGGTCATCCAATTCATCCGGACGGTAAACGAGCATATCAGCGGCCATCTTACGTTCTATCAGTTCATCCAATTCACGCATCCTGGCAAGACCGGTTAAAGGCACATCTTCTTTAAGAATCAGAAAATCAGATCGTTCACTTCATCGAATTCCCCCTTAGCAGCCGACCCAAACAAAATGACCTTCAGAGGCCGATATTTGTCCACGATCTGGGCCAAGATGCTGTCGATTTCTGATCTAATATCATCTGCTTTCATACGAAACCTTTAACACAAGGCCTCAATAGATTCAAGAAGGAAAGGAATCTCTCCGGGACATTCATGCTTTTATGACTTAGCCTGGGAATGGTGAACTGTTTCAGGAGCAACGTTTTAGGTTCGGAAAGACCGACCCCGCTTAAATGGGCTTCGGATTTCACCCTGGTACGAGTTACGCTACGGCGCAGGCGCGGCAAGCGGGTCGCGAAAGCGGGATTTGTGCTTCGCTTCAACAAGGCAAAAGGGCGCGGGGTCTGAGGATAACAAACACTAGGGCCGGCTCAGTTGATCGTCCCATCCCAGGAAACTGGAAATAGAGTTCAGCAGTTTCTTGAAGTCATCCAAACGCTTCTGAATTATTTCGTACACCTGCTCGTCGTCCACCTCCCAGTACAGGTGGACCAACCGATTTCGAAATTTCGCCATCTTGGCAAGCTCTTCGGCGAAATCCCCGTCCATGGCGCCGACTTCTCCCATAACCCTGAACGTATCGCCATAGTCCTCGGGAACCCGGTATCCATTGCGCGCTATGATGTGGTTGCACATATCAATGGCTGACTCAATAGCTACTATGAAATGGTATTTCGAGCTCCCAAGCTTATCGGGGTCTTTAATGAATACATCTTCGGATAGCTTGCCCAGTTCCCTGAGGCGAGCAACACTTCTTCTGAGTTGAGAGACCAGCTTGACCATCTTTTCTTGATCATACAGGGGCATTGACAACCTCATTGAGATATCTTTTTCGAAAAGGAAAAAAATCGAAGTACTCCTTCAGGATTCTCCCCTGAAAGTCTGCCCGCATGTTCGGGTTTCTATCCAAAATCACTCTCCCGCTACGAATAACGCTCTGACAAAATGACAGGGGAGCTCCGTTAAGGATACGCACGTCAACCCGGTATCCAACAACCTTTTCCAGTTGTGTCTCAAGATCAATCTCAAAATCAACCGGGTTCTTTTCATGATGCTTAACCAGTACAGCCAAATCTATGTCGGAAAATCGTTCGGCCGTGTTGAACGAGCCAAATAGATAGCCGACCACAATCTCATCACCTTGTCTTTCTAGAAAGAGACAGATCTTTTCCACGATCCGTTCCTTTTCTGAAACATCCAGGCTTTTTCTTTTCTTATTCACGGTTCAGTCTATAAGACAACGTACGTTTTTTTCAAGGATAACAGGGAAAAGCCGGCGGACCACCCTTAGTGGTGACTTGGGGACATCCATTGGATTATAAGTTTATCCGCTCACGGTCAATTGGGGACGCCGATGAGCGCCTCCGGCGCTCTTTGAGGCGTCGTCAGGTTGGAGCTTGAAGGCAAAAAAATAGAGGGCGACCCAGTTAATAAACCTCATCGTGAGTACCGATATCGATAGGTAGTACTTGATATTTATTAAGGAGTGACTTGGGGACGTCCATTGGATTATAAGTTTCTCTGTTTTCCACCGCCAATATCTGGCGTTTCCGGTTTTAGGTTTTGCGTTTCAAGTCAGTTTTCTCTCACAGTGGGTATTTTTTGGGGACGTCTATGATGTTATGACTTTCATTGCGTCCGCCCCTCTGTAGCCTTGTTCCAGTCCCGCCATCGGCGGAATTTGAGGCGTCAGGTTTGAGGTTGGAGGCAAAAAAACTGAATGCTCCCCAGGGTGACTGATATCGGCCTGTCTCGTCCCATCCAGTGGGACGCCCATGAAATTATGCGTTTCTATCCATTTTTTTAAACTTTTAGCCTCTTATGCTGGTGGGTGTGCTTTGCGTCCATATCTTGCGTCGCGGTAGAAATGAGAAAACAAACGGGTCAAAAAAACAAAGGGATCATGTCTACTTTTGACTCTTGTTTGTTCGTTATTATCGTTTAAAGCATTATTATCGTTGAGATGGTTGAGATCGTTTGTCTGGTTTATCTGGTCTGGCTTGGCGAGGCATGGTTTATCTATCAAAAACATCTGCAGGTAAATCAAACTTTTTTATCAGATCATCAAGTGCATATGGCAAAGCAAGCGTTTTTTTGCCATGGGATTTGATGGGGTAAGACTTATGTGTCTCGGGATCATAAAATTTGGGGTGCCTACCTTTTCCTGTTACATAAACAACGCCGTACCTCTTGAGTATTTTTATTACTTTCCTTAATTCTAGCGGCTTAGGCATAGTCTATTTCGGCAGTTGATTGCTGGAGATTGTCATTGGAAACAGACATTAATGATTTCTTTATAGATATCTTCAGATTCCTGGAAGACTGTTTGGTTTCCAATTCATTATACATCCTCCAATACTTACTATGTGCTGGATCAAAAATTGTGTCAATCGCATCATTTTCTACCGCAGTCAAAATATATTCCTTTATAGAATCAGCTAATGCTTTTAAAGCGCCTTTCTCATCTTTACTATGGGAAGAAACCGTAAAATCCAAGCAGCGGGCAACAACTACATCGTTCTCTTTGGTTAATAATATATGTAGCGCCGGACTTTCCCATACACTGCCGATTTTAAATCTTATTCTCTTTGCTTTCATACCTTTCATGGCTGCCTCTCAAGCTTGGCGACTAATGAAATTTGGGGATTTTTGATTTAGTCCATATTTTTACTGTTAAATATGATGGAATTGGGGACATTGTCAACTTATAAACCTAATGGTTAATGTGAGGCTGACTTGGCTGACTTGGGAAAATTGTGGGCACGTCCTTTACTTTTTAACTTTCTCATTTCCTCAATAGCGCAAAGAGCATGGGGCGACTTGGGGACGTCCATTAGATTATAAGTTTCTCTGCTCAGGGCCGAAGACAATGCTTTGAAGGCCTCCTGCCCACGATTCACGGCAATAGAAGCTCAACGCTGAAAGCTGTTAACTGTTGCTATCTGTAAGTTGATTCGATCTACCCTATAGTTGCATAAACAACATGGCAAAAGGTCCTGAAAAGCAATGATAGTCTTTCTTTGCGGCCTTTTTGAGCAGTTTTGAGGA
>JAFGFW010000099.1 GCA_016930875.1 Deltaproteobacteria bacterium
ACAATAGCCGTTCTTTGCGGTCTTTTTGAGTGGTTTTGTGGAATGTACTGCGAGTGATATCCAGAAAACCAGAAAAACAGCCATGTTGTTAAGCCATGTTGTTTACCCTTCGGGAAAGCCGATGATACAGCATCTGCTGCGTTGTCAACGGATCGGCGTAAACGACTACAGCCTCGCCCTTGACGCCTTGCATCTGCAGCACCCTCGGCTTTTGCAACGTTAGGGTAAACCTGACAAGATCTCGCTTTTTGATGGGACAGTGTAGGAAGAAATCGACTTGTGCGTCAAGGAGGAAAGTATCGCCTGACACCACAGCATAAATCCCACAAACCAACAGGCTCTCAACATTTGACACGATCCTGGGTGTCGGCAAGATAACCTCTTGGCATTATTCGGGCTTTTTGCGAAACCATTAAAAGGATCTTGCTGGAAAGGACTCAATAATGTTATCACTAACAAAAATCTGATGAAGCCACGAGAAAACACAATTGAACAAGACAGCCAATTAGAGCTGGATTCCGGAAGAGGCTGGCTTATTACAGACGCCGTACAATGTCCCGGGCTCACCCGTGGCGCCGGGGAAATCCAAGGACTGGCAGAAGACGTTCGCAAGAGACTCGCCGTCTTTTCCTACAAACAGCACATGCCCTGTCTTTGGGTGGCCTTCCTTGGGGGAACAGGAACAGGAAAATCGACCATTTTTAATGCCTTTTGCGGGAAGCACTTGAGCGAGACAGGCGTGGAACGACCAAAAACCAGCGGTCCTATCGTTTACGCACATCAAGATTGCCCCATCGCAAATGGTTTCCCCTTCCCCTCAGTGCAAGTGGAACATCAGGCCTTCGAAGATTCCCGTTGCGGGCCGGCTACCGGAACGCCTGGTTGTCTACTCGTATTACAACACAACCGGCAAGACTGGTCTCATATCGTCGTGGTGGACACTCCGGACCTGGACAGTGTGGAAGTTGAGAATCGGCAGATTGCTGAAGACTTCTATCTATTGTCTGATGCGGTCGTGTTTGTGACAAGCCAGGAAAAGTACGCAGACGATGTGCCCTATCAATTCCTCTTAAGAGTCATACAAGAGGAAAAGCCCCTCTTTTTGCTGATCAACAAGGTCAACGAGAGGCTCACTCGGGAAGAGGTGCTAGGAGCGCTTGAGAGCCAGGGTGGCCAGACTGGAGCGCTTGATACGGCCCGGAGGATGTGGTTCATTGCCTATGCGTCCTCTCAACCTTTCCAATGGATCTCTGAAGATCCGGCATTCAGTGACTTCCTGCACAGTTTTTCACAGGAATTCCCAATAGAAGAAATCAGAGACTTCCGGGCAGCCCAACAAACAAGGCGAACCGGGGATTTAAAGATTCGGTTCCGCCGGCTTCTGGATCTCTTGGAGGAAGAAAACGGGGAAGCTCAAAGATGGTTGACACACCTTACGGCTCTTTATGAAAAGATATCCCAGGATCTAGTCAAAGAGGAAGAGAGGCGCTTTACAACAGAAAGCCGCCAACATCTGCAAACAGAAATCAGAAGGCTCTTCACCAAATACGATGTTTTGGCCAAACCCCGCCGATTCATAAGAGAACTCATTTTAACCCCCTTCCGGCTCCTTGGATTGCGCAAGGAAAGCGCTCATGGCGCTCATAAAGACGCGCTTCTAAAAGTCAGACGGAAAATCGACCTGACCCCTGTTCAGGGAGCAATTGAAAGATTCAATCGTCTGGTCCTTGAAGAGCTTTCACCCACCGATGAACACTCCCCGCTCTTCAGAAAGCTTCGCCAATCCGATGTGGCGCTCAAGGATGAAGAGATCAAGGACCGTATCTGGGAAGAACACGACCGGCTCGATGCATGGCTTGAGGAAACATTCCAAAAACTTTCAAAAGGCCTTCCAAGACACAAAAAGTGGGGCATTTACTCCACCTCCATCCTCTGGGGCCTCCTTATTCTGTCTTTTGAAATTGTCGTTGGAGGCGGCTTTACCGTACTGGATGCGGCCTTGGATTCTGTTCTTGCGCCCTTTGTGACAAAGGGGGCAGTGGAACTCTTTGCCTATCGTGAAATTCAAAAAATCGCCAGGAAACTTGCAAAGCGTTATCAAGAAGGACTTCTTTCCGTGTTGCGCCATCAGCGGGAGCGTTATGAACAGTGTGTTCGGTCCCTCATGACATCTCCGGAAACCCTGGAATCCCTGCAAAGATTGCATTGGAAAATTGGGGGATCATCTCCCGATTAGTTGTAGTTCATTAAGGCAAAATAAATGGGTTATCTCCAATTGAGCGGGCGTTATCCCAGAGGGTACAAGGGGTCAAGGATTCAAGGATTCAAGTGAAATGCTAAAAAATTACAAAGAGTTGAAAGTCTGGCAAAAGTCATACGAACTCTGTTTAGAGATATATAGAATAACAGCAAAATTTCCAAAGGAAGAAAGATACGGTCTAACTTCACAGATAAGAAGATCGGTTGTTTCCATTCCTTCAAATATAGCAGAAGGATATGGAAGAAAGACAACCATGGATTACATTAGGATGCTTTACATATCTTATGGTTCTGTTTGCGAATTGGAAACACAAATATTATTAGCAGGGGATTTAGATTTAATTGAAAAAGGTGAATCGGCTACACTAAACAAAGACATAGCGGAAATCGAAAGAATGTTGAAAGCGCTGATAAAGTCTTTAGAAAACAAGCCCTTGAATCCTTGACCCCTTGAATCCTTGGACCCTCTTCTCCAACTAAATTGGAGAAGAACTAAAATTGGAAACTAATGACACATCCTGTTCAGTCACTACAAAGGGAACTCGATCACGTCCTTGATCTTCTGGACCATGGTTCCTTTTACTCTCTTACCGCCGAAGAAGAGCAATCCCTGCGGGGGGATGCGAAGGCGCTTTCCCAAAAACTGGCCGCAACCGAAAGCAGTTTTCTTACGCTCGGGCTGCTGGGTGGAACCGGCGTGGGAAAATCCACCCTCATGAATGCCCTTGCCGGCTCTGAGATCGCCTCGACGAGCCATAGACGTCCTCACACAGATGAGGTGCTTATTTACAGGTATGTGGAAGCAAGGCCGCTTCCATCACTGTCTTTAACGGATGTTCCCTGGCGAGAGATCACGCACCAAGGCAGTGGCATCCGACAAATCCTGCTGTGCGACCTGCCCGACTTTGACAGCCTCATGGGTGAGCACCGCCAGCATGTGTCCCGATTTCTGGAGCACCTGGATGTTCTCGTCTGGGTCACTTCTCCGGAAAAATACGCTGATGGGCGCTTTTATGAATTTCTCCAGACAGCGCCCAAGGCCAAGCAGAATTTCTACTTTGTGCTGAACAAGTTGGACCTTTTCTTCCGGGACGAGGGCATGGAAAGGGGCTATGAGCAAATGGCCAGCGTGACTAAGCGCTTTCAGGAACACATCAAGGAAAACGGCATTGCCGAACCGCTTTTCTGGGCGCTTTCGGCCAAAGAGGCCCTGGATTCCGATCAACCGGCTCCCTGGAATCAGTTTCCGTCCTTCAGGCAACAGATTTTCCAGCAGCGGGACATCAAGCAGATCACGGCCATCAAGGCAGCCAATCTGGATGTGGAAGTCCAAGACCTTCTTTTGGCTTTTAAGAAAGAGGCGCTGAACCTGGAAGCCTTTGAAGGAATTCTTGAGGGTTCAATAAAGGAGCTCGAACAACAGCGTTCGCCGTGGATGAAAGGCGGCCGGCAAACGATTGATACTTGGCTGGAAAAGCATGTCAGCCAACAGATTCTCTCATGCCAGGGCGACCCCTCCCTGCTGGTGGGTCCAGGCTACGGTGTGGCCGTCCTTTTCCAGGGATTCCACAAACGATTTGCGGAAGAAAAACACATCCCCCGGTCGAGTCTTTCTCCCTTGATTCTCCCCGAGGCAATCAAGGTCTCTTTTCAAAGACGTGTCAAATGGGTGGCAGACCGGCTCAATCGTCGCATCCTTCGTCATAACCTCCCCGCGTCATTCCAGGAAGGACTCCAAGACATCCTTAACGTGCCAAAAAAACTTGAAGACCTGGAGGGCCGCCTCACAAGCCTTGTGTCATTGCTGATAGCCAAACCGTCTTTGCCTTCTTTCTGGGGATTCAGGGCACTGCAATTCATGATTTATGCGTTGCTTCTGACCTTTTTTCTCTTGGCTATCGGAGGCGAGACAGCCTGGTTGCAGGTCCTTGACGCCCCCGGCGGGAACAGCGTGGTCCGTCTTCTTCTCTCTGGGATCTCCACGCTTTTCAGCGCCAAAGGACTTGCCGCCCTGGGAAGCTACGCACTCATCAACTTGTTCTTTGCTTTTCGCTTTTACCGCCGCTACCGGACACTCTTGCAGAAGGCCGCCGACAAAATGATAGAGTCCCTCAAAGTGGGGCTGGGAAAGGTCTGGGAAGAAGAACTGGACACCGTGATAGGTGACTTGAATGAATTCAGAGAGAACATCAGATCCAAAGCATCTGCTGTCTCGGCTCTCACGCAAGAAAGGAAAAAAATCTAATGCCAAAATCCCACAGTCAGGTGCTTGAACAAACGAGCCATGACATGGAAACTTATGACGGTTTCCGCATCTGCCGAATTATGGCATGATTCATCTGAAGCACTCCTTGAAGTTGCCGACAAGGCCCTCTATGAAGCCAAACAGCGTGGGCGAAATCGCGTCGTTCTTAAAACCCTCGTAACCGTTCACAGGTTACATTTACGCCGTATGGAATTGTTTTGAAAGATGAACGTCCAACATATTAAAAGATGAACGTCCAACATCGAACATTGAACGTCGAACGTCGAATAATGATGTCGCTCCGCTCCTCAAATTATTCCAA
>JAFGFW010000100.1 GCA_016930875.1 Deltaproteobacteria bacterium
GAGTATCAAAACGGCCCTGAGCGGAGTCGAAGGGCTGAAAAGAAACAGAAATAGCCGTCGCACGACCTGGAGGCTCTCGACAGGTTGAATGTTCGGTATTGGATATTCGTTTTCCATTCGACGTTGGACGTTCGATGTTCGATGTTCGACGTTCATCTTTCAAAACAATTCCATACGGCGTAAATGTAACCTGTGAACGGTTACAATCAATGAAACCATATGGTACCCACATGTCCCCCTCTGTTTAAGTAGGCCTCAATCTTCAATCCATTAGCCTGTTCAGTGAGAAGCTTAAGTCACTGATTATTAAAAACCCTTGTGAAGTTATCTGGATTCGACTATAAGGAAAATGACCACACCTAAGGTTCTCCGTTAAGAAAAACCCATTATGTTAAACGGAGTGCGCTTGCAAGAAGAAAAATCGCTTCCGATAAAACCCACCACCCCCAGGAAAGGATCGTCTTTCCACAAGACCAGCAAGTAAACCTCCTCGTCTATGACGGCCCTGGGCGCAATATGTTCCGTGCATACAGCAAAAGAGGCAGAGTCACAGCAGAGTTCAGCCGTGACGAATTTGAGGATAACATTTCTGAGATGCGAGCCGAGTGGACCTTTGCCAAGTTTCCGTATCTCACGCGCTACGCGTTCCCGGAAGGCATCATGCTCGTCGGGGCGCTGTCGCGCACCTTCCAGGAGGGAGGCGTGCTGGACGACCCGGATCTGGTCAACTTCGACCTAACCGAACAGGTGCGTGACCGCGCCTTGCTTAGCCTGGAAAGCTTCGACTCCTGCCGGTTGCTCGAGATCTTCTGGGCGGCAAAGCAAATCCTGAGGTTGGTGGATGAGGTGAACCTTGCGCGGCTGAGCACCGAATTGAACCCGGGAGTCAGCGGCCAAGGCTTTGGCGTCTTGGAGGCCCCCCGAGGGGTTCTGATGCACAGCTACCTGGTCAACCGTGGCTGCATTGAGCGCATGCGGCTTCTGGTGGCTACCCAGTTCAACAACGCTTTTATCAACCTGCTTATCAGGGATCTGGTTGAGAGGCACCTCGAAGGCAACAGCCTCTCAGAAGAGGGCGAACGGCTCATCGGCCGGTGCATCAGGATATTCGATCCTTGTCTTAGCTGTGCAACACACTGAGAATCAGTTTGAGCCGACGTGTGTACTTTGGGCTCGTGCAAAAATAACTTCACATTTTGGCATCTCAGCCCGCCAGAAAGATCCGCCAGACTCACGGCGGACTTTCAGCGGCGGATCTGCGACTTTAGCCCATCCACGCCAGAGGCGGATCTACGACTTTGACCGATCCTTCCGCCGGAGGCGCACAAACTCCTCGAAATAGCTCGCTATTCCTGCGGTTTTGCTCAATCGGATCGGCCGAATCTGAACCAAATCTGAGCGCCAACTCTGCGAACTTATTCTTGCGCGAGCCCTTACTGTTTCATCTTTTCCTTGACTTCGGTGACACAGTCAGCTTGATCGCTTTCTCAATAGTCAAGTGTAAAATATTGCCAAATAGTGGCATGGTGTTTCTCAAAGAGAACTTAATTTCCACCCTTGATAATGTAGATCTGGCCGCAGCTTAAGCCTAACTGGTTGAAACATTAGGAATAAATTGCAATCAATTGGTTTGGCACGATTTTTGCTTAAATTTAAAAATTTAGACATTACTTAATATGCAAGCTTAGACTCAATTACAGCTGTTCCCTGTTCCTTTGATTTTCATTCACGACTGATTCATCTGAGTATACCGTGGGTGAGGTGATTCTACACTATCACTTACCCTACTGGGCTATGGAGGAATCCCGTGAACCTCAAATTCCTTGTTTAATCCCAAATAAGTTGGGTTCATGTTCGTCGTCGCGATTCACCGCGTCCTTCGCTGAATTCACCCCGCACACACGATCTCTCGCTCGAAAAGATAAAGGACGTTACAACGATAGCGATTTCCCAGTTCCTTTGGTCGCTTCAATTGTATGCAGGGATAGATTCGCTGGTTCGAATAACGTTTTCAAATCAGAATACGTGTTTTTTACACTGCAAATCTATTTCTAGGTCAACCTGTAATCACTGGATCTGGACTTGCCGGTGCACGGGTCAAAAAGGAGAGACTTTCAAATGAGATCAATAGAAAATGGCCAACCTCTTTCGGCCAGATGGATCAGGCAAAGAACGCTTAAAGCCTTTTTTATCTCAGCTTTTTGGGAGGCTGGATACCATGGCCTTTAGGTGCATCAGAGCCATGGTCATGACTTACAGTAATGAGGGGGGGGAGAAAAATGTTCAGGATCACTCATAGAGATATTGTCTTTATCAGTATTTTGTTAGTTGCGATGTTTTGTTTTCCGTCTTCTTCCAGGTCCCAGGAGGTTGAGGCGTGGTCGAACCTCGGCCTTTATGGAGGCCAGATGTACGATATCGCCATTGACCCTACCAATCCGGACAAGATGTTCGCCGGGAGCTATATGGGAGACGGACTTTTTGTGACTGAAGATGGCGGAAGCAGTTGGCAGGCTGTAGAAACGGAAAATGAACTTGAAGGAGAAGACGCATTCGATAATCATGCAGTTTGGGCGGTAAAAATAGCCCCAAGCAATAGCAATGTGATATGGGCGGCCCACAATTACTGGGTGGAAAAGAGCACGGATGGGGGCCAGACCTGGACTCACATAAGAAACAGCACCATGCAGCGGGACTGCCCAAATTGCGGGGGTGAAGGTGACAACTTTCGGTTTTGCAGGTCAATCGCGATACATTCCACGAATCCCGATATAGTGTATGTGGGCACGGGCGGCCGGTACGGGGCTGCTCCACAGGGAACCATTTACAAAACTACTAACGGAGGAGATACATGGACGAAGACGGGATTCGACGCCTCGAATGACTTCGACCACTCGGTGGTAGATATAGATATTGATCCGCAGAATAGCAATGTCATCTGGGCTGTGACAAACTCTTTTGGTTATGGGGGATGGGCGGGCACCCTTTATCGAAGCGTGGATGGCGGAGTTACCTGGGAAGTCGCATTGGATCTAGGTCTTTTTGGTGGGAGCTACCTCAGCGTCGCTGCAAAGCCGGGTGATCCAAATACTGCTTTCACGGGAAGCGGCTATGGAATAATCAAACATTGGTTTGACGTCGAATGGCATTTTTCACAGCCATGTCCACAAAGCGCTGTGGTCGAGGATATATCCTTTGACCCACTAAATTCCAACATCGTGTATGCAGTCTGGCTATACCCCACCTCATGGGGTGGAGATGGAATAGGAAAAGTTGCAAGAAGTCTTGATGGGGGAGATACTTGGCTTGATCAGGACATCTATCCTCATGATTACGAGTTCCTTTCAATAGTTGTGCATCCGGCAAACAGCGAAGTGATTTTCGGAAGTGACAGATATCTGGGAGTATACAGGAGCCAAAATCACGGTGAAACCTGGACGTCTATTAATAACGGGATCAATGCGGTTATTGTCTATGATGTTGCCATTGACCCCAACGACTCAACACACATCCTTGCAGGCACTGTATCAGGGCTTCATGAGAAAAGGGGTGGAGAAGACTGGTTGCGGCTTCTGTCGTATTCGACATATTCGCTCCAATTCCACCCGACAGACAGGCAGACCTTCTATGCCGGTCTGGACGGTTGGTTGGCGAAGACAACAGACGGCGGCCTCACCTGGAGTTACACTGATTATCTGGGGCTCGGGGTCAATGACATTGCCATTGACCCCACCAATACCGACACCATATTTATAGCTTGCCACGCAGGGGGGGGACAGGGAGAGATTCAAAGGAGTATAGATGGTGGAGATACCTTTGAGAAGGTCTTGGGTGGAGTGAACCAGTCTGGTGAAGTTTATGATTTTAATGTCGTAACGATTGACCCTTCTGACCCACAGCATATCTTTGCAGGTGGAGGGCGTTTTTACTCCCCAATGGTTCTGGGAGATCTTTGGGAGAGCACAGATGGTGGCGACACGTGGGATCGAACCAGCCTCCAGAATGTGATCGTGAACGCCCTGCTTGTGGACCCTAAAAACCCCAACATCATGTATGCCGGATGCGGCTACAGCGGCGGCACAGAAGTTCCCCTCTATAAGAGCACAAATAGCGGGGCCACCTGGAGTGAATCCTACGAGGGAATCCCCTCCTTTGCAATAGGGTTAAGGGGTGTCTGGGGGTGTGCTCCAACAGATGTCTTTGCTGTGGGCTTATTCGCCTACTCCGATTTCACCCGCATCTTCCACTACGATGGGGACTCCTGGTCGGAAATGGACAGTGGCACAACAGAAAATCTCTACGATGTCTGGGGGAGTTCAGCGGCCGATGTCTTTGCCGTTGGGACCTCTGGCACCATCCTGCACTACGATGGTGATGGCTGGTCTGCCCCCATGACAAGTAACACAACAGAAAATCTCAACGGTGTCTGGGGGAGTTCAGGGACCAATGTTTTTGCCGTGGGCGATAATGGCACCATCCTACGCTACGACGGGGAGTGGTCTCCCATGGTCAGTGGCACAACAGAAGCCCTCGAGAGTGTGTGGGGGAGTTCCCCAACGGATCTTTTTACTGTGGGAGGTAATGGCACCATCCTGCACTATGATGGCAACGCCTGGTCTGCCCCCATGATAAGTGACACATCAGAATACCTTGAAGGAATCTGGGGGGCTTCTGGGACAGATGTCTTTGCCGTGGGGGATAATGGCACCATCCTACACTATTATGGCAACTCTTGGAGTTCCATGAGCAGCGGCACCACAAAGTATCTAAATGGTCTGTGGGGGTCTTCTAGCACGGATGTCTTTGCCGTGGGTTTTTCAGGCAGGGTTTTTCGCTACGATGGCAGCGCCTGGGCTGAAACGGACCTTGGAACGACCGAACGTTATCAAGCAGTCTGGGGGACTTCAGGAACAGATGTCTTTGTAGTTGGTGATCTTGGCGGCATCGTCCACTATGATGGTGCAACCTGGACTACTATGAAGCCGGGGGGGAAGAACTACAATGCCGTGACCGACCTTGAATTTCACCGTGAAAATACAAATATTGTTTATGCCAGCACCTTCAACGCAGGCGTGTATGTTTCCCCCAATCAGTCTGGAAACTGGTTGAACCTTGGAACCCCTGAACATGATGTGTTTGCCATCTCCAACGGATCGCTTTATGCGGCCACTGAAGGGGGCCTGCTGCAATGCACGGGAACCGGCGTTATTGCCGGACAAGTCGCCAATGCCATCTCGCGTATCGGCATTCATATGGCAAATGTTTCGACGAACGACTTTGGAGCAAGCACCATTAGCATAGGCGGCCAGTATATGATGGTCTCTCCTTCCGGGATATGCGATGTCACGGCAACGGCTTACAGGTACATCGATTCAACAGTCCCTGATGTGACCGTGTATGGGGGAGACGTAAGCTGGGCGGATATCTCGATGCCGCCCGATTCTTGTGTGATTGAAACCACGCCTTACCAAGACGCGGGAATCGATGACAATACATTCATAGCCAACGACACGTCCTTCGCCGTCCACATTGAAGATCCTGACGGCATCAACATCATAGATCCGGCCAGTATCCGATTGAGTGTCAATGACGGCACCACAGAGTACACACGGGACTTGAGTCACCCGTCTGTTACGTACAGGAAGATTGTCTCCACGGAGGGTGACACGCAGGTCACCAAGATCCGTGTGCTCTATGACAGGTCTAGGGACGATGAAGTAGGCGACTATGCATTTTCCAGCACAGTCAATGTTACTGTTGATGTCAAGGACGTCACGCAGGAGACATGCAGCTTCCGGGTGGCGTCAGAGGATGAGCACAATAATGTCCAGATACCCGCCGTCGCAAGTGTGGGGCCAGAACTTGGCGTCTTTGACGAGGAGACGGGGCAAGATGCTGGCATCCAGGTAACAAGCGGACCGTTGAAGGGGGCCATGCTCATTTATAGTAGCGATGAGCTTGTGGAACCCTCATTCGGACCTATTGATGTGCTTCCAACACTGAGCGGCGGGGTCGGGGCGCCCATGAATCTTGAACCCACAAACTGGTCATTCGATGTTCCCGTAAAAATCTATATTCCGTGTCCGGGCTATGTCGATGTTAGCGACCTGTGTGTATACTTCCACAACGGTACTAGTTGGGTATACGCCTGTCATGCTAGCGGTATCGTACAACCGGGAGGTGAAAACTGGATGGTCCCAGGCTCTAGGAAAAACCATAACGGCGGCGAACCGTCTACGATCGAAATCCAGGTTTATCACTTTTCAGGCGTGCAAGCGTCAGCCAGTGCGCCACCGTCGGCCCCATTGACGGGCCAATCTGCCGGGACTGGCGGAGGAGGCGGCGGGTGCTTTATTTCCAGGGCAGCGTGCGGGTCTCATATGGTCAACTTCGTGGAAACTCCGTATGCGTTCATGGGTCTGTTTATTTTAATGGGGGGCCTATGGTTTGTCTGCAAGTTTAAACTGAGCTGAAAGGAAAACATTGCTCTTGACGTCTATTAATATGAAACAGGTCTATTTACGGAGGGTGCTATGAAAAGAGTGTTCTGCATGATGCCGGTTCTTCTTGTCGCAGCATTTTTCTCCAGTCACGGTCTCCAAGCTGCCACGCTCTTTCAACAGGTAGGCGTCTCTTCTTCTCCCAATCCAGTTGGCTCAGGGGCGAGAGCAGTGGGGATGGGCGGGGCATTCATAGCGATTGCCGATGATGCCACGGCGGCCTCATGGAATCCGGCCGGTCTGATTCAATTGGAAAAGCCGGAAATATCCATCGTTGGCGCCTATTTTAACAGGAGAGAGGATTTTTCTTCTGATGTTCACCCGGAGATCAGCAATAAAGGTAAGGCTGATGATGCCAACATAAACTATTTCAGTGCCACCTATCCCTTCCAATTTCACCGAAACATGGTGGTCTCTATCAACTATCAAAGGCGTTATGAGTTTGAACGCGGTTTTGACTATAACTACGATTATTCGTCTCTTGGTGTAAATCTGTCACAGGATAAACATTTCGACCAGGATGGTTTCGTCGGCGCCCTGGGTCTGGCCTGTGCCGTTGAGATCACCCCCAAGCTTTCTCTCGGGGCCACGCTGAACATCTGGACAGACGACCTGTTCTGGGACAATGAATGGGAAGAAACCTTTACGGAGCACGGGGTGGGCACGCAGGGAGGCAACCCTGTCACCATAGATACGCGTTATACGGATAAGTATTCAGATTTCAGCGGGGTGAATGCAAACTTCGGCCTCTTATGGAATATGAACAAATACCTGACACTCGGGGCTGTCATTAAAACGCCTTTTGATGCCTCCATTCACCACGATTACCGCTTCACGCAGACAAGCATATTTGGTCCACCTGTCAGCACCACTGTGTCAAACCAACAAAGCACTTTTGAAGACGTGGAACTTCGTATGCCTTTATCTTACGGGATGGGTCTGGCGTGGCGGGTGTCAGACGCCCTTTCTTTTGACTTGGATGTTTACAGAACCCATTGGAGCGACTACGTCTTGACGGATTCGCAAGGCAACAACTTCAGCCCTATTGATGGACGACCAGAGAGCACCTCTGATGTAGAGGATACCATGCAGGTCCGTATCGGCGGCGAATATCTTTTCATCAGTCAAAAAACGAATATGGTCGTTCCCGTCAGGGCAGGCTTCTTTTACGATCCGGAACCATCACATGGTGACGTGAAAGATTTTTATGGTATTGCCGTTGGATCAGGCATCGCATACAAGAGATTCATCTTTGATGTGGCATACCAGTTGAGATGGGGTCGCGATATGGACACAGGCAATTTGATTGCCACCTCAGAAGCTGACATCACGCAGCATCTTTTACTTGCTTCGGTTATTATTCATTTTTGACGCATTCGGCAATACTTAACCGTCTCTGAATTTCTACAACTCACTGTTTTTACAACTGTCTACCCGCCTGCCAGCGAGCCCGAGAAAGGAATGATGGAATGTGCAGTTTGGCGGCCTATTTAACGATGCCCAAAGGAGGTGGTGGTCAGTGAAAAAGACGGCGCAATATGTCTTGTTTCTGATGACATTTTTAGTGGGGTTATCTCTCTGGAGTTGTGCCGGCCAGCCCTCTGGACCCGCTTATGTTAGAGATGGCAAGGAATACGGCAGGGTCCGTGGGGCCTTCAGACACCGGTGGTGGAATTACCACGAACGGGGGCTTTCTTTTGCTGAAGGGGAGTTTTTCTCCGAGGCCGTTTCAGATCTAGAAGAAGCGATTCAACAACGGACAAGAGACCAGCGAATGGCCCGGACCTATGGGATGCACTTCATGGATTACTTTCCCCACAGGGAGTTGGGCATCGTTTACTATGAAACGGGAGATTTCGAACGCGCGAAAAGGGAACTGGAACTTTCCCTGAGCCAGTTTCCTTCGGCCAAGGCCTATTTCTATCTCGACCGTGTACGAAAGGCCTTGATCGAACGGCTGGGGATAGAGGTGCCTCCGCCAAAACTTACTCTCACACTCACAACCGATGAGGTCTGGACCAAAGAAGACCCGGTGGTTCTCTCCGGTGTGGCGGAAGACGAATACTATGTGGCTGGCGCCACTATCAGAGGTGTGCCCCTCTTCTTGGAGGGTTCACAAAAACGCATCCCTTTTAGAGAACTCTTAGACCTTTCCCAGGGCAGGCACACGGTTGAAGTTGTGGCAGAAAACCTGATGGGAAAGATCACAAAACGTCAGGTGGTGATTTATGTAGATCGCGAAGGGCCCACTGTGACCTTGAAGGCGCTAGATTTGGATAGTGCTATGTCCGGCCAAGGGGCCACAATCTCCGGGTGGATTTATGACGAGGCAGGCGTATCTGATTTAAGCATCAATGGTCAAACAATCGCTGTTGAGAGGGGTATTGACGTCCCCTTCACTGCAAGGCTGGCTGTTTATGAAAATAAGATCGAGTTGGCAGTCCATGACCGGTTGGGCAACAAAACGTCTGCCTCGATCTCCCCTATTACTCCTGCTGCCAGTTACTCACCTGTGCTGGTGGCCTGCGCGGAGTCAGGCCTGGGACATCCTTTAATGGCTGGCCTTTTTGGCCCGAAGGATGTGCGGCCTCCGATCATCAGGCTCAAGGGATGGGCTGAAACCCAAACCGTTTTCCTGGAAAAGGTGTATATCGAAGGACATGCCGGTGATGAGAATAAGGTAGAGAGCCTGAGCGTTAATGAAAGCCCTGTATTGCGCCGTGAGGGCCAATTCGTCTTTTTCAGTCACATGGCGGACCTTAAAGAAGGAAAAAATATTGTAACGATTGAGGCGAGAGATGAGGCCGGCAATACGGCGAGTAAAGAGATTGTGATCATAAGGCGAGTTCCCCAAGCTCTTCAGTTAGCCGAACGGCTTAGTCTGACCGCATTTCCTTTTGAGCAAAAGGGGGAGGTTTCTGAAGCTAGCCTTTCATTTCAAGACAATCTCATTGATGCCCTGGTTAATCGAAATCGCTTTCGAGTGGTTGAAAGGGACAAGCTGGACGTGATCCTGGAGGAACAAAAACTGAGCCGTACAAAGCTCTTCGATAACCGTACAGTTTTAAAGCTGGGCAAACTGGTTGCAGCTCAGTCGGTCATCACCGGCAGCATCATTGAGACACGAACGGGCATTGAGGTTGTGGCTCGGATGATTGATACTGAAACATCCGAGATCTTGGCCACAGAGGACGTCTACGGTGAGTCCAAGGATCTTCCAGCGTTGAGGTTGCTGTCAGACGGGATGGCTGTCCAATTTCATCGCGAGTTTCCTTTGGTGGACGGGTTGATTATTGCGCAGAAAGGAGACGACATATTTACAGACCTTGGTGAGCAGGTCGTGAAGCTTCGAAGAAGGTTGCTCGTTTACCGGAAAGAGCCAGTAAGACATCCGATAACTGGAAAGGCACTTGGCACGAACAACACAATTATTGGTCGCGCCCGTGTGTCGCAGGTTATGCGCGAGATGTCAAAGGCTGAACTATTGGAATGCAAGGCCGAGACTATCAGGCATATGGACGACAGGGTTATTACCCAATGAACTATTCATCTGCGGAAGACCATCGGCTTTTGTTCAAATGTTTATCAGGTGACAGGACGGCATCAGAAACCTTGGTTCGACGATTTTCGGAGTTGGTATACGGATCGGTTCAGTATACGCTGATGGCCAAGGACGTGTCTTTCAACCGACAGGATCTTGAGGATCTGCATAATACGGTATTTCTGAGACTCTTTGAACAGGGATGTAAAAAGCTCAGGCAATATCAGGGGAAAAACGGGTGCAGTCTCGCCTCGTGGATCAGGGTGATCGCAGTGCGAACCGTGCTGGATCATCTCAGGAAAAACGGTGTTGATGCCATGGTTTGGCAGAAAAAGCGCATACCCCTTGAAGAATTGCCTGAGCTAAAGGCGGATGACATTGAATTTAAGGCCCAATACGAGAAGGCGGAGCAGGGGCGTTTACTTCGAGTTGGCGTGCAGAGGCTTCCTCCTCGAGACCGATTATTCATGAAGCTCCATTTTGATCATGGACTCTCTGCGGCAGAAGTGGCTGAGGCCATGCAGCTTTCCATCGGAAATGTTTACACAATCAAACATCGGGTAATTCAGAGACTAAAATCGCATGTCGCCTCGGCTATGAATAACAGCCCTTAGTTCTGTATCCGTGTAAGATAACATCGATTTTTGCGTCTATATATACAGAATGGGGAAAATACCTCTGGTAAAATAAACAGATTGACAGTTTTCAACGGAGTTTGCGATGAACATGCTATGTCCTGATGAGGAAAGGCTTGTAGACTATCTCGAGGGCCGTCTTTCTAAGGAAGATAGCTCTCAGATCGAGGAACACCTATCGAACTGTGACACATGTTTGGAAGGGCTTGTGGTGACAAATGGCCTGGTGCGAGGAATGGTTTCGTGGCAGTTTGATCCGGTACCAACCAGGGTCACTGATCGTGCTGTGCGTTTGGTAGCCAGCCAGCGCGCCCTCTCATATGATTCCTTGATGGAAAAACTGAGACGATCTATTCAGGGCTTAAGCTCGGGTATCTCGGAACTTTTGCGGCTAAAGCCATGGGCAAGATGGCAGCTTGCACCCATTCGAGGCTCCAAGATGGTCGCATCGGAAGATTTTGTTTGTCTGAGAGTTCCCTTTAAAGAAACTGAGACAGAAATCGAAATTGAGAAAACTAGAGCCAGTAAGGCGCATATCCGTGTGAAAGTGCAAGAACATAACAAAAAAAGAAGGGCAGCGGTAAGGGTCACGTTAAAAAGCGCTGAAAGGGAGGTTGCCTCATATCTCTTGGATGGCACGCACGTACTGTTTGAAGACATCCCCTTTGGTCATTACAGCATCACTCTGGCCGAGAATGGTGTGGAGCTTGGAACTTATCTTTTTGAGATCAAGGAAACGCGCCATGGCAGAAAATAAGATCACAAAAGGACAATCTGCATCGAGTAATCTTGAAGAAATATTTCAAGAGCGGGAACGTCTCGAGCAGATACTTGAACAAAAATTTAGAAAGGAAGTAACCATCCTTTTTACTGATATATGCAGCTATACTGACTATATAGATAATAGGGGGGATATCAACGGACGGGCCTTGCTCCTCAAGCACAATCGTATTGTGTTGCCCCTGGTAAAAGAACACGAGGGTAAGATCGTGGAGATCATTGGAGATGCGGTCATGGCGTCTTTTTCGTCTCCTTCGGCCGCGGTCGAGGCCTCCATGGCCATCCAGAAGTGCCTGTATGAGCATAACGTCAAGACAGAGGCCGCCGACAGAATTCATGTTAAGATCGGCATCAACATAGGAGAAACCCTGGTGGATGAGGCTGCTGCCTATCAAGGCTTTACCGGTGATGTGGCCAATGTAGCAGCACGCATCCAATCTCAGGCCGGCCCTGAGCAAATTCTGATATCCAAAGCAGTATACGAGCAAGTTTGCGGGAGCGAGGACTTTTTTTGCAGGTTCCATGGAACAATCCAGGCAAAGGGAAAGGCCCAGCCGCTAGAGGTTTATAGGGTAGTCTGGCAAGACGAGGATGTTGTCCTGGACAGCGAACCAAAGCTGCGGACCCATGAAGTCGCGGCCGAGAAAATAGGCAAGCAACCCTTAAGGGTATTTGAGCTTGAGATCGCCCGAGATGGGAATCGGTTGAAACTCAGCGCTCATGAGGAGATACCGGGTGAGGAGAGCACTATACGGCATTACGACGAGATACCGGTCTCAATGGAGATGATTCAAAGAAAGTGCCACGAGATGGTAGAGACTTTGAATAAAGCCAACCGCAAAGGCCGTGTAAGCCGCGAGGCCATGCTAAAGCTCAGAGAAATCGGACAAGTGCTTCACGACGAGTTATTCTCACTGAGTGTCAAAGAAAAGCTGAGGAAGACTAAGGCTGAATTCCTGAGTTTAAAGATTGATGATCAACTAGTTCACGTTCCATGGGAATTGCTCAGCGATGGCCGACAATTTCTCTGCCAACGTTTCAACATGGGCAGATTGGTCAAGACCCGGCAACCCATACTGGGTGTACGGTCTCGCGTGTTGGGCCGACCCCTGAGGATGTTGATATTGGCCGACCCTGAAGGCGATTTAAAAGGCGCCTATGCAGAGGGGATTCAGATACGTGATTATGTGGACAGAAATAAGGATTTGATCAATGCATTCCTTCGTTCAGGCAACACCACCCCTGATTCTATGAAGGAGAAGATAAGAAATTTTGACTTCGTCCATTTTGCCGGTCATGCTGATTACAATCCACAAAATACAGCAGCGAGCGGGTGGCGATTGACAGGTGGGAACCTAACGGCCCAGGACATTACAAAAATGGCCGGCACAGCCACAATGCCTGCACTTATCTTTTCAAATGCGTGTCAGTCGGCCCGCACGGAGGAGTGGACACTAAAGGTGTACTTTGAAGATGAGATTTTTGGCTTGGCCAATGCCTTTCTTTTAGCCGGCGTAAAACATTATTTGGGGACCTTCTGGGAGATATCAGATGAACCGAGCAGCCGATTTGCCATAGAGTTTTACGAGAACCTGCTTTCTGGTATGACCATTGGCGAAGCCACACGACGGTCCCGACAGGCTTTGATCAAAGAATACGGCGAAGAGACCATAGTGTGGGCAAGCTATGTCCTGTACGGGGACCCCACTTCCAACTATAAGGACCAAATAGAAGCGAGTGAGGCACGGAAGGAATCTGAGCCTGCCCGTATTTCGAGTTCAGATGGAGGGGTCAGGACACGAGAAGAAGTCATTGATTTTGCTGACACGGAAGCTCCAAAAAGGAGCCGGATATGGTGGTCTGTGGCCGCCAGCATTGTTTTTCTGGTAGCTGTCATGCTGTGGGGGTATCCAGGATTCTTACGGGAGGGAACGATAAAGTACGAGAGGGCAGCCCTGGCCTATTATGATGAGGGCAATTTCAAGGAAGCATTGAATGCCTGCAATCTCCTTGAGGAAAAGAATGCGGAGATTTCTTTGTCCTATCTTATTCGGGGAAATATTTTTTTGGCAAAAGGTGAATTGGATGTAGCCGAAGCGGCTTATCAAAAGGCGATCCAAGGCACAAAAGGGACAGATGTGCAAAAAGCTCATGCCCTTGTTGGCTTGGGCCGCCTGGCATCCCTTCGAAAACAGCCGGATGACGCTCTGAGATATTATCAGCAAGCTACTGAGATAGCTCCACAGAGCAGACCGGGATATTTGTCTCAAGCTCTTTTGCTTGAGGACCGGGGAGATTATGATAAGGCCCTGGACCTTTTTGGGAAGGCCCAAGCACTTGCACCGCAAGACCAGACGCTCAGGGCCATCACTAACGAGACTCGGAAAAAGGCAATACTTGCCAAGGATCAGAAGAAGCAGGAGCGCATTGATCGTATCGTTAAGGAATTGCTCGAAGGTATGAAGTCGCCTTCCAGAATACTCCCCAGTGATGGCTGGACGTCTCCTCCTCTGACTATGTGGGTGATGGATTTGAAGGTGCAAGGATACTCTTTGCAGGAAGGGCAAGAACGCCTCCTTGTCTCCGGCATTACGGATCAAATGCTTCAGCGCGGCCGCGCTCGGTTAGTGGAGCGGGCACTCTTAGACAAACTGGTCGAGGAGTTGAAGTTGGGAACATCTAAGCTGATTGATCGAAGGAGCGCATTGTCCCTGGGTAAGGTCCTGGCCGCAAGGCTAATTCTGTCGGGCCAAATGGTCTATTCCGGTCCACAAGTACAGGTCTCTATGCGCTTGATCGAAACCGAAACCGGGCAGATCGCCGCAGCCGTAAACGAATCATTTGGAAGTGCGGTTCCAGCTTCAGTGCTGGCAGAGAGATTGTCTAAGAATCTTTTGGAAAAACTGGAACAGCTTTATCCTTTACGAGGTAAAGTCTCGGAAGTTAAAGGTGAAGAGATTAGTCTCAATATAGGACAAATGGTTGGTGTGAAGAGCGGGCAACGATTCAGGGCGGTAGATGAAGACGTTACGTTGGAAGTCACCTCCATTCAGCAAGACACGAGCCTTGCCAAAATCGTAAAAGGGAAAGACCGTCTGCAAAAGAGCCTGCGTGTTGAGGCAATATAACGTGCGCTGAGATTCTGCGACATGACAAGTCTGTCGGTTGCATACACTTTTCTTTCTCACCCCCCGCTCTTTGCCTTTGAAAGGTTCTGCTCCGCAATCACATGGAGGCGACAGTGAAGAAAAAAACAGACCGAAGGAAATGGCCCAGAGAGGCCTTTCCGGCACATGAAATTGGGATAGTCTACCCACAACATGCGGAAGAAGAAAAAGAGATGCCGCCTGAAGACAGGCCTGATACTTTGATAGTCCATGTAGTTAACAGGAGTGAGGGCGGTCTTCTAATGGAATCACCCTTGAAATTCGAAGTGGGTTTTTTCGTGGACGTGCGGATACGGGTCCCTCGCGAGCGCGTATGGATGGCCCTCAAGGGGAAAGTTATCCGTGCAGAGGATATGCCGGACAGAAAGAACTATTATCTGTTAGGAATCGAATTTCAACCCAAGACACTGCGAAAAGAACTCCCAACGCATGGTGTAGAGGTAGGAAAGAAAAGGATGTATCCAGCTGATGTGGACTTTTTTATGCACACACAACTCTTTGATGCCGTCTCTGAGGAGGCTAAATGCCCTTTGTTGAACTGTATGACCCCAGGCCGTTTCAAGGCAGGACAAAGAGTAATTAGGCAAGGAGATGAGGGCGACACCCTGTATATGGTTCAGGAAGGTTCATGTGTGGC
The DNA here is from genome assembly GCA_016930875.1 of Deltaproteobacteria bacterium. Lineage (NCBI taxonomy): Bacteria > Pseudomonadati > Myxococcota > Myxococcia > Deltaproteobacteria bacterium. The sequence goes on from JAFGFW010000100.1 coordinate 15,261, forward strand.
CCATATGGAAAAAGATGGGAGAGAACATCCCGTCGCCCGTCTTCGAGCTGGAGATATCATTGGAGAGATTGCGCTTTTGACAGGTGAGGCACGAACTGCTCATGTTGATGCCGAAACCGATGTGAAGTTATGGACTATGAGCCGGGCGCAATTTGACAGGCTGAGTAAAGAGCGTCCAGACGTCAGGAATTTTCTGACCGAGTTGGTCAGCAATCGATTCTCCTCCGAAAGGATGACTGCAGAAAGAGCTGTCGGAAAATACGTAGTAAATCAAATTATAGGTCGAGGCGGTTGGAGCATCGTTTACAAGGGCATTCATGCAAGCCTTAATATGCCGGTTGCCATTAAGATGCTGAAGCACGACATGGCCATGGATCCTGATTTTTCAGAGAAGTTTCGTTATGAAGCCAAGACCATTGCTCATCTCAACCATGAGAATATTGTCAAGGTATATGATATCGAAGAACTTTACAGGACCATCTTCATTATCACAGAGTATCTTGAGGGGGTGCCGCTCGATTCTATCTTGGAAAAAATGCCAAGACTTCCCTTGTCAAAGGTCTTAGATATTCTCCTACAAGTGTGTGCTGGGTTGGAATATGCGCACAAACAGGGCATTGTTCATCAGGACATCAAACCCGCAAATATCTTCATACAGTGGGATAATCGGGTGAAAATCCTTGACTTCGGATTGGCCTGTCCTCCGGGGACCATCGAATGCAACATACCAGGGACCGTGTTCTATATGTCGCCAGAACAGATCGAGGGTGAGCGCATCGATGAACGTACTGATATTTACTCCTTAGGGCTCACTGGTTTTGAGATGATTACCGGCCAGAGACCTTTTCCTGAAGATGATATAATGAAAGTCATGGACTTGCATTTGCACAGTGATATACCAGATCCTCATGGGGTAATTCCTGATGTGCCACATGAACTGTCCAACTTCCTGATGTGCGCAAGCAAAAGGGACCCTACAGCAAGATACCAAAACATGTCGCAGGTCCTTTATGAGCTTGAGTCGTTGGCCGAAACGATGGGTGTAAAGCGTGAAAGACCGGTACAGGAACGACGGAAAATGATGAGCCTCTTCTTATTTTACGACGATCAGCATGAATTGATGCTGAAACCACTGGTGGAAGACTTTAGCCACGAGGTCAGGAATGTTGGGGCCGAGTTACGAGCGGCAGAGTTTAAGGACGTGTACTGATTGGTTGTAGGACCGAGTGCTGTCCCTATACGGCCTGATGAACTGGGGATTCCTTGGGCAACGTGAAATAGAAGGTTGCCCCTTTCCCCTTTTCGGATTCTGCCCAGACCCTCCCACCGTGGTTGGTGACAATCCTTTCAACGATTGCAAGCCCCAAACCGGTTCCTTCAACGTCTTGTGTTTCTTTTAGACGGTGAAACGCCTCAAACACTTTCCGGTGGTATACCGGATCGATCCCGATGCCGTTATCCCTGACATAAAATTGATGGAAACCTTCTACATCTTTGTATCCGATCTCGATCCTGGGATACCCAGTATCCCCCATAAACTTGGTAGCATTGACGAGTAGGTTTTCAAAAACCTGATAGATCCTATCTCCATCACAGCAAATAATGGGAAGGCTACTGCTCACAACAAGCTCGATGCCTTTTGCCTCCAAACGGTCTTGGAGCCCTGAGGTTACGTTTTTTACTATGTCAAGGGAAGGAATCTCCTCAAAATTAAATACAACCCGTCCGATCAGTGACAAAGCCAGGAGGTCGGAGACCAGGACCTCCATTCGGCGGGCACTGCCTCTAATCTGGTGAAGATACGCACGGCCCTTTTCTCCCAATGTCTCCTCATATTTCCTGAGGAGCCGAGCAGAAAACCCCTGGATGGCAATGATGGGAGTTTTCAAGTCGTGGGAGACAACACGGACAAAGTTCTGCAATTCCTCGTTGATGCTTCTCAGTTCCTCATTGATCGTCCGAAGTCCTCCCTCCATTTCAAGCCTTAGATCATCACGAAGAAGCCATCTGGCCAACTGCTTGACAAAAGTAAGGGCAACTTGGGGATGGTTTCCTAAGATCCGGTCAAACTGATCCTGAGGAACGACGGTCAGGTGCGTCTCTTCGACGGTTTCTACACAGGCCGATCTGCGCTCCCCGGTTAAGAGGGCAATTTCCCCGAAACTGTCCCCTGGTCCTAAGTGGGCTAGATCAGTTTCCATGCCCTCTCTGCCTTTTCTGAATACCCTCACCTTTCCAGCATTGATGATGAAATAACTGTCGCATGGATCACCCTGTCGAAAAATGATGGTATGAGGCGGCACAACCCTGTCTTCAATCATCTGTTCAAGCTCATATAATGTCTCTTCGGGTATATCAGCGAAGATGGGGCTCTGTGATAGTCCGTGTTTTTTCTTTTTATTTCGGCTCATAGTGCATTGCCTTAAAAAAACGTAACGACAAGATCATGGATTTGCCTCCAAAAAGCTCGCCTAGGCCATCGTATTTCCGCAACATTTTATGGGTTCATCTCTTTGCGCTCATACAGCACCGGGCATCGGCTTAAGTGTCTGCCACCGCAATCATATATCTCCGGTAAGGTATTGGAGCAGGATGACACAGCAAAGTCGCACCTTGGATGAAAGGGACAACCAGCGGGTTTGTTGGCGCTATCCGGCACCGTGCCCGGAATGCTTTTGAGTCTGGCGCCACTTTTTGCGCGATCCGGCAACGAAGCCAAAAGCCCCTGGGTATACGGATGACACGGGTGATGAAGAATCTCAAAGGCGCTACCATGTTCCACAATGATTCCCGCATACATCACATAGATACGATCAGCAATCCTGGCCACCACCCCCAGATCATGGGTGATATAGAGAAGTGCCATGTGTCGCCTTTTTTGAAGCTCCGCAAAAAGGTTTAGGATCTGTGCCTGGATGGTCACATCAAGGGCTGTCGTAGGTTCATCGGCGATTACTAATTCGGGATTACATGCCAGCGCCATGGCAATCATAACCCGCTGCCGCTGTCCTCCGCTTAGTTGATGGGGATAATCTTTCAGGCGTTCTTCGGGTTCTGCAATGCCAACATCGGTAAGAAGTTTCACACACCGTTCTTGAATATTGGCTGCGCTCAGGTTTTCGTGGACCATAATGATTTCAGCAATCTGAGCGCCAACGGTAAATACGGGATTAAGTGAGGTCATGGGTTCCTGGAAGACCATGGCAATACGGTTTCCGCGAATTTTCTGCATCTCCTCGTCTGTGAGTTCCAAAAGATCTTGTCCTTCAAAGAGGACCCTGCCATCCACGATTTCGCCGGGCGGCTCGGGGACAAGGCCCAGAATGCTCAGCGCCGAGACTGTCTTTCCGCAACCAGACTCGCCTACCAGACAGACTGTCTCGCCCGTACGGACTTCATAGCTGATCCCGTCCACGGCACGGGCAAGTCTTTCCCTTCCGTGGAAATATACCTTCAGGTCCTCAACGGAAAGGAGGATGTTATTGTTACTGGTCATAGGTCAGAAGAAATCCCTAAAGTGATCTAACGCCCCTAAATCATAACAATCCACCGGCTCTGCCGTTGAAGGAGTTTTGGAGAAAAGGATAAATCCGAAATCCGAATATCGTGCTGTTTTCAAGGCGTCAGCCGCAAATCCGAAACAAATCCGAAATACTAATGTTCAAAAATCCCGTACATTCTAAGGAGCTTGTCCTCGGGATAGTCTTTGCCATAAGAACGTTTTGGTCATTTGTTATTGTTCCCCGGTATAATCGGGATATTCGAATTTCCAGCCGGTGAACCGGTTCTACCGGTCGTCACTCATTTTACCGTTCTCTCAACTTCGGATTCAGTGCATCCCGCAGCCCCTCACCAAAGAGATTGAAGGACAACACCACGATCAAGATAGCAAGGCCCGGCACAAACGTCAGCCATGGGGCATCGAAAATGAAGCCTTTGCCATCAGAAAGAATATTCCCCCACGTGGCATGAGGCGGAGGAACACCAAAACCGAGAAAACTCAAGCCAGCCTCGGTCAAAATAGCTGTTGCAATACCAATGGTGGCAGAAACCAGGACAGGAGCAATGGCATTAGGCATCATGTGACGAAAGATAATCCTCAAGTTGCCAACACCAAGGGCCCTTGCGGCAGTGACAAAGTCCTGTTCCCTCAAAGAGAGAAATTCAGCGCGCACAAAACGTGTGGCGCCCATCCAGCTCGTTAGCCCTATGACGATCATAATATTGTAGATGCTTGCCGGAAGGAGCGCGACCACCGTAAGAATCAGGAAAAAACTCGGGAAACAGAGCATAATATCCACGATTCGCATGATCAGTGTGTCAATAGAAATGGCCTCTATGTGAAGTAGGCGAACCCATTTTGGCATTTTTCTTCTTACCCGCGTTTTTTTCCTCAAAAGACCATAAGAAACGTAGGCCAGCCCAAGAACAAGAAGCACCGCACCTAAACTGATTGCACCCATGGCAAGCAAGGCGCCACCCGAACACAAAAGGCAAGCCGCGAGAATGTGTTCAAGCCTGACGTGGTGTTCTCCAAAGTAGCCCGCTATGCCGCCCATAAATATGCCGATGAGCACGGAGATCCCGACAGCCACAAACCCCACGGTCAGGGATACCCAGGCGCCCTGGAGCATTCTCCCAAATACATCGCGGCCCAGGTCATCAGTCCCCAACAAGTAGACACCCAAAGCGGGAACCTCGTCAGGCCGCAAAGTCTCAAGATTCGGTTTGGACAAGGGCGGTCGTAGCTTTTCCTGAAGTCGGACGTGAACAGGATCAATGATCGGCTCCGCACCTGAAGTCAGATAGAGGCCAACGAGAGCCGAAAGAAAGAAAAGAACGAAAATGATCAGCCCCGCAATAGCAAGGTTGTTTTCTCCAAAGAGTTGCCAGAATTCTCGTTTCCTTGTCATAACCGTATCCTCGGATCGACCACAAGGTAAAGCAGGTCTGAGACAAAAGTCCCGGCCAGCACCAGTACCGCAGAAACGAAATTGACCGTCAGAATAACGGGATAATCTCGAGCCAGGATGGCCTCATAGGCCATCCTTCCCATTCCCGGCCAGGAAAAGATCGATTCGATAATTACAGAACCACCAATCAGGCCGGGCAGAATCAGTCCGAACATGGTCACAAAAGGCAACAGGGCATTACGCAAGGCATGTTTATAGTGGACTTGTTCCGGTGGAAGCCCCTTAGCTCTTGCCGTTCGCACATAGTCCTGACCTTCCACTTCAAGCATCTGGCTGCGCACGTACCTGGACAGCACTGCGATCCCGCCGGTGGCGCCAAGAACTGACGGTAGTAAAAGGTGCCAGATCCGATCCATAATAAGGTGTGGCCATGGCGCATTGCCCAGGCCGAAGGTCTCCATGCCGATCACAGGCACGTGAAAACCGTTAACCACAAGAATGATAAGAACATAGGCAAAGAAAAAGCCCGGAATGGAGATCAATAGATAAGAAAAAAACGTGGTCGTGCGGTCGTATAACCCTCCCCTGAAAATGGCCGAACGTATCCCTATTGGAAAAGAGAGCGTCCAGGTAATGATGGTGCCTACGAGAAACAGCGGAAGGCTGTTTAGAAATCGCTCCCAGATCTTTGCCAGAACCGATTGATTGTCCTTCCAGGAGACCGTTTTTCCTGTAAAAAGATCTCGGTAGAAATAGAGATATTGGACATGTAAAGGCTTGTCGAGATAAAAGGCCTTTTGAAAGCGTTCAACGATTTCCGGTGTAAACTTCGGGTTGAGGGGGTCCACCTGGCTAGGCTCGCCCGGAGCCAGGTGGATGATCAAAAAAGAGACTATTGAGACAAAAAAAAGGGTGATAATTTTTTGGACTATGCTTCTGCCTATAAATGATAACACTCGCTACCCCTCTATAGAAAAAGTCGGCATTTCAGATAGTTTAATCCACTTGTTAAAGTAAAATGTGAAGTTTCCTGTCTTTGTCGGGGAGATTTTCTTGTAGATCGGATTGCCCCTTGCGTCCATCTCTTTAATGACAATCCGTTTGTCCAGAACCGCAGTCCATTTTCCCGCATAGAGAAAAGTATATGGCTGCTCCCGTGCAATGATCTCATGGAGTTGGTGACAGTACTCCACCTGTTTGTCATAGTCGTATTCCTGCCGTGTCTTGATGATGAGATCATCGGCCTTCTGATCCATAAATCCGACAAAATTGAGCTGATGTGGATTGGTCTGGCTCGAATGCCATATCTGATATAGATCAGGCTCTATTCCCATACGCCAACCCAGGACGATGGCATCAAAGTCCGTCTTGTCCACGCGCTCCTGGATAAACACGGACCACTCCAGGACATCGGTTGTTACATATATGCCAATTTTCTTCCACGCATCCTGGGCTATGGCAAGGACTGCCTTGCGAAGGTCGTTGCCGTGATTCGTAATCAGGGTAAACTGAAGTTTCTTGCCATTTTTTTCAAGCCAGCCGTCCTGATTGCGCGTCCAGCCTGCGTTTTCCAGGAGCCTTAAAGCAGCCTCAGGATCATACGGCAAGGGTTCAATGCGCTGATTGTAGTGGGCGGTCTGTTTGACAAAAGGCCCTGTTATCCGCTCCCCCTGGCCGTAAAGAACATAATCTATAATTTTTTTCACATCAATGGCCATTCCAAGGGCTCGGCGCACTCGCGAGTCATTGAAGGGTTCACGGCGTATGTTGTAGCCGATATAGGTGTAACCAAAGGAAAGCCCTGAAAAGCTCTGGTATTTAGGATCCTGTCTCAGACGTTGCACCTGGTGCGGTTGTACGCTATAGCTGTCAACAGTGCCTGCATAGAACTCCATCTCCTGGGTGAGAAGATCCGGCACAATCCGGCAAGTGTAGCGCTCATAACTGGCCGCGCCATCCCAATAGTCCTCAAAGCGTTCGAGAAAAATATACTGATCCGATTTCCACTCCCGAAACACAAAGGGGCCGCACCCAATGGGATGGCGGCCAAAACTGCTTTGCCGCATGGAGAACTCCTCCGGATCCTTGCCAAGACGAAGAGCCTCCTTTTTCATGGCCTCGTCATTCAAGAGATGTTCGGGAAGGACCCCCATGCCCCAAGTGCCCAGGGCGGGAGAATAGAGCCGTTTATAAACAATACGGACTGTCAGCGGGTCAACCACGTCCACCTGCTTGACTGGTTCGTAGTCGGCGATGCGGGGAGACAGGTTCTTGGGATCCATGATCGCTTCAAAAGTAAATTTTACATCATTGGCATCAAACAGGTGCCCGTCATGAAATCTCACGCCGGGACGCAGATTAAACACCACAATAGGATTATGTTCCGTAGCCGGCAAAATCTCTTTTGCGTATTCGGCTTTTTTCCACTGCCACTCGTCGCGGTCGATACTCAGATGATTTTCCCCCCTGAATGAGCTGAAATAGTCCTTGCCCAAGATGGTTAGGAGATTCTTGAAAAGATCCTGATCCACCCGCTTGAGCACGAATTTCAGCCGGTATGGGGCCTGAACTCTGATGGTTGCCATGGTTAGCTCTTCGTCCTTGTCCTCCTTTTCCCCCCTGGTTACGGAAAATTCCCTGGCCGGGATTACGGTGATTTCCTCGATATTATCAAATGAGGTCTTGGTCTCTGAACTCACTGGCAAATCCCCGACCCTTGCTCTTTGGAGAAGATTCACCACTTCCTGGCCCCCTGCCCTGCCCACGCCCGGAATGCCGGCATTCTCGTTCACGTAAAAAAAGGCCTCCTCGTAAACATTCCATGATGTGGCAAGGCGCCCCCTGAAACGGAGATCTTCATCCCGATCAATGAGCCCTTCAAATACCATGGACTCAATGTCGCTACTAGCTGTGTCTGAGGAGAGGATCGGGTTCAGTATGCTGGCATCGCCAATGGATGCGGTTATGTATTCATTTAGGCGCCTGGGGTTGCCACGCGTCTGCTCTTCGTAGGTTGGTACCCAGAAATATGACTGCAGCAGAAAGGCAATGACTACGGTGGGCGCTAAGATCAGAAATCTTCGGACGGTCATAATAGACTTTCAGAATCTTTTTTGTTGACACTGCTTTTCAAACATATTCAATTGAGATACGCAGAGTCAACAAAAAAGCCCGGACGGCCAAGGTCGTCTATTCATAGAAAACGGAGTGCGTGACATGAAAATCGGCGTTATGAATGATCCTTCTTTATCTGTATATGACGAGATCGAAGCGATTGGAAAAGCCAGGTACCATTTTCTGGATCTTACCATTGAAGGCCCCACCCTATCTCTGGATGTGGAAAGAACTAGATCGCTCCTTGATCAATATGGTCTTTTCGTGGTCGGGCACACCGACCCCTGCCTTCCCTACGCCTATCCGATCAATGAGGTCCGTAAGGCCTGTTTCAAGGAGTTGGAACGGTGCGCAAAGCTCTTCTCAGCCCTGGGCGCCAAGATCATGAACATTCATCCTTGTTATTCCTCTCCGCCTCGTATGAGGCAGGATCTCGTGGAACATAATATTGAGGCATTGAAACCCGTCGTGCAAATGGCCGGCGCTCATGGCCTTACCCTTGTATTGGAGAACTATAAGGCCCCATTTGATTGTGTTTCAACCTTTCAGATCCTTCTTAATGAGATCCCCGGGTTGGAAGTGCATCTCGATTTTGGTCATACGAACTTTGGGCAAGACGATGCGGGGAGTTTCTGCAGGCATTTGGGCCACCGCATTATGCACGTTCATTTTTCCGATAATCGTTCAACCGAGGACCATCATATGCCATTGGGCGTGGGAAACGTAGACTGGAGGAAGGCCGTGGCCGCCTTGAAGATGATCGGGTATGATGAAACGATTACCCTGGAAGTGTTTTGTGGTAATCACTCAGTCCGGTTTGAGTATCTGCAGATTAGCAGAAAGCTTGTTCTGGATCTCTGGATGTAGTTTGAATGCCGCATATTTTTGTGATATGGGAAAATCAATACTAACTGCTCAACCGAGGCAAGGAGGTGCACCATGGAGCTTATTAAGATTATGGTAAACGGTCTTCCCGGTAACATGGCCGCCAAAGCAGCTGAACACATTTTGCGCGACTCGGCCCTGAAATTGCTCTCCTATGCCCTGACTGGTCCTGAGATTACAGCAAATGAAACCCAGGTCGACTCTGAGCGAATCACATTGATCCGGCCGGATAAACGCCAGGAAATGATTGATTCTATCAAAAAGGCGGAGGGGAGATTTATCTGTGTGGACTACACTCATCCCGGTGCGGTTAACGACAATGCCTCCTTTTACTGTGACAATGGGCTCGCCTTTGTCATGGGTACGACAGGTGGTGACAGGCAACGCCTGGTCCAAACTGTCAAGGACTCTGACGTAGCTGCGGTTATTGCCCCAAACATGGCCAAACAGATCGTTGCCTTCCAGGCCATGATGGAATACGCTGCCGGGACATTTCCTGGCGTGTTCAAAGGATATGACCTCAAAATCAGGGAGAGCCACCAAAAAGGCAAAGCAGATACTAGCGGAACCGCCAAGGCCATGATCGGATACTTCAACGAACTGGGCTGCCCTTTTACAAAAGACCAGATTATCATGGAACGAGACCCCGAAGTTCAACAGACTAAGTGGGGCGTTCCCGAGGCCTATCTAGGCGGACACGGGTGGCATACCTATGCGCTGCGATCCGAGGACGGCACGGTTTTTTTTCAGTTCACCCATAATGTCAACGGCCGGGATATATATGCAGGGGGAACCATCGACGCCATTCACTATCTTGCTAAAAAGATTGAACAAGCCGCAAAGGGTCAGGTGTTCAGCATGATAGACGTGTTGAAAGGGGTATAAAAAATGCGCGATGTTATAGCCCTTATCATGGCCGGTGGCAGAGGCGAACGGCTCTGTCCATTGACAAAAGACCGATCAAAGCCGGCGGTTCCTTTTGGCGGTATTTACCGTATCATTGATGTAACCTTAAGTAACTGCATTAACTCCAATATTTACAAGATTATTGTTTTGCCTCAATACAAGGCTCAGTCCCTGGTCGAACATATAGAGGCGGGATGGAACATATTCAGCTATGCCCTGGGCCACTACCTGAAGATTGTACCGCCCCAGATGCGCACTGGAAATCAATGGTACCGAGGTACTGCCGATTCAGTACGTCAAAACATCTACCTCATAGAACGAGACACCTCCGAAAATGACCATGTACTTGTCCTTTCCGGTGACCACATCTACAAGATGGACTACAGCCACCTGAAGACCTATCATCAAGAAAGGGACGCAGATATTACAGTTTCGGTTATTGAGGTACCTATTTCCGAGGCCCACCGGTTTGGGGTTTTAGAAGTTGCTGAAGACTACCGGATTACTGGTTTCCAGGAAAAGCCTCGATCTGCCATGCCAATTCCCGGAGATCCTGATCGTGCCCTGGCTTCCATGGGGATTTACATGTTCAAGGTCCCTGTGTTGGTGGACATTCTGAAGGCCTCGGACAAGGATGACTTTGGCAGGGATATCATTCCTGAAGCCATAAAAAGATATTCCCTTCACGCGTTTCCCTATAAAAAGGAAAACCGAATTGAGGATTTCGTTTATACCGTCAAGGAGGATGGCAGCCGTGTTCGTGTCCTAAATCCTTGCATACAGGATTCTTCGTATTGGCGTGATGTCGGGGATCTGGACGCCTACTGGAATGCAAACATGGATTTGACCGGAGTGGAGCCAGCCTTTAACTTGTACGGCGCCAAATGGCCTTTGAGGACTTTTCAGGCACAGTATCCGCCGGTAAAGACCGTCTTTAAGAATACCGATGCCGACAGAATAGGCATGGCATTGGATTCTATAGTATCGCATGGAACGATCATAAGCGGTGGCGTCGTAAAGAACTCGGTCCTCTCCTATAATGTCATGGTAAGAAGTTATTCAGAGGTGCGTGAATCGGTGATCATGTCTCACGTGGAAATTGGTCGCTACTGCAGAATAATGAAGGCGATCATCGACAAGAAAAATATCATACCGCCTAATACAGAAATCGGATATGACCCTGAAGAAGACCGTAAGAGGTTCACGGTGACGCCTCGGGGCATTGTGGTCGTGGCAAAAGGGACTTTCAAATGAAGCTCCCCGCAGCAAGCTGCGGGGTATCAAAGCGGAATTTCGCCATAGTTCGCCTTGCCTTCGCGCAGCGCAGGCGCTTGCGCCGCGTGTCATCCTTGCAGCAAGTCGCCGACGCGCCATAGCTTGGGCGAC
>JAFGFW010000101.1 GCA_016930875.1 Deltaproteobacteria bacterium
ACGTTCGTTCCCAGCGTGCGTAGGGCTTGTTGATTAGGGCCTACTTACTTATGTGTTGCAGGAAATGTTTCATGGTGCTAAGAGTCTCAGATAAACGCTATGGCTGAGAATACTCTAGGCAAGTTCGGAACGAACGTCGCGGTTCTCCCCATTTATGCGGAGTTCTTATAAGTATTTCAAAGGATATTAGACCGCAGACAGAGGGAAAAGCATGGCCATGAGAAGGATATTGCTAGCGTTATTTGTCCTCCTTTTCACCGTGACCTTTACCCTGAACGCTGGCTAGATGAATACTTGGGCTCAGGCTCCAGTTTTTCAACTGCAAGAAGAGATGACAGACAAAGAGTCTGTCGAGGGAAAGTTCTCGCCTTTAGAGGATGGCTTTTTACAGCCTTCCCTTACAACGGATGATTCCAAAAGCACGGCCCTGGCACGCTGCAGTTTGTGGCCTCATGCCTTCATTGAGCTCCGACATGCACCAGCCTATCTACTAGATACCTTCTTCCGCTGCTAGTCCTATCCCAGAATAGGCCCATAAGCATATTGGATCTCCATTAGGAACCTATCAGCTAATCCACTGAGACAGACTTTCGAATGAGGTTGAGTAACTGTGACAGTAGAAGTTCTAGATACTTTCGGTCAGAAGTGCCCTCAGTCTGTCTTGAAGATCGCTGTGAAGGCCTCGGACATGGAAATTGGCTGTTTATTCAATTACCCATTCCACAAAACCTAGATTCATAATAGGGAACGTCTGATGGGTTACTCAGTAAGTGAGGAAGCGCTTAAACGCACGAACAAGTGCGCCAAAAACTTTAGTTGTCTGTCGGGCAAAATGGTCGGCCTTTGTGAAGTGGAACGTTTTTTTTCTCTTCAAATTGTATTGGTCAATAAGGTGAATAAGGATTCTTGTGACTATGCACGTCTTGTTGACGACTACTGGTTTTGCACATGTCCTGTGCGTGCCGAGCTGAACAAACGCTACGGGATCTAGCCCGTTTAACGATAACCGGCAGTCACACTCTGGAGACTTTCAATGACCTTCGAAGTCGATGAAGATGTTCGTCAAAAGACCACCAACTGCCAAAAACTTTTTGGCTGTCTGACTGGTAACATTCACGACATGTGCGAAGTACAACGGCCCTTGGGCGCTATGGGGGTACTTATCGTAAAACCCAAAGATGTGCTTTCCTGCTTATATTATGTGCGTCTTGATGTGTCTGACTACTGCATATGTCCTATAAGGAATCAACTCTACACCCGTTACGGGATTTGAGTTTGGTTTTAAAGTCATATGGATTTCAAAACGATGCATTTCAAAGTCCCTGACCAAATTCTGAAGCAGACCACGAAATGTGAGCACGACTTCGCCTGTTTAAACAGTGACTCCTATCCTGTTTGCGACGTTCTAGACAATTGGTCACCGAGTATCCTGGAGACCTCGTGTATTGAAAAAGAACCGGGTAAGAGAAGAGAGAAGAGGGACGTTCGTTCCCAGCGTGCGTGTAAGAGAAGAGGGAGGTTCGTTCCCAGCGTGCGTAGGGCTTGTTGATTAGGGCCTACTTACTTATGTGTTGCAGGAAATGTTTCATGGTGCTAAGAGTTTGAGATAAACGCTATGGCTGAAAATACTCTAGGCAAGTTCGGAACGAACGTCCGGGTTCTCCCCAGCTGGTTGGATAGAGGAGGCAAAAACCATTTTAGCCCGAGCCATGGAAAGCGGCGGGAAGGCTGCTGAGGCAGCCGAAGACTTGATCCACTATTTGGGCAGCCGAGGATACTTGCAGTTTAGGTCTTTGATTCAGAAAGAGTGAAAGAAGAACAATTGCGGAGACTTTCTCAGTTGTGCAGTTAAATATGGAACTCATAAGAGCAACGAGATAGACCCGTGTCGCTTGGGCAGTCGGCAAAGACAGAGGGAGGTAAAGATGGGCCTCACCGACCTATGGGAAGATTCAAAGGAACAACTGAAGGATAAGCACGTTCAGCAAATCATCGCTTTCGCCGGGGAGGGAGAACTTCGAGATGGAAACACTGCCTCAGCAGAATTCCAAGAGTTTTTATCTAATATTCCTTCGGATTTATTGCACCAATATGCTGATCAGTGTTTACAGAATTCCTTCAACGGATCTGGGTTTGCTTTGCAGGATATTGTCAATCAAGTGGGGCGCCGCCTTGGTTTCGAAGTCACCGATGGAAGATACCGTGGTGCCTCTGGGCACATTGGGTTCGATGGAATCTGGAAACTCCCCGAAGGCCATGTCATCGTACTAGAAGTGAAAACTACAGACGCCTACCGTATCGATCTAAACAAACTAGCCGGATACCGCAACGAGCTGGAAAAAGAAGGAGCACTATCAGAAGAGGCGTCATCCGTTCTTATAGTCGTGGGACGGAAAGATACTGGCGATCTTGAAGCACAAATTCGAGGGTCTCGGCATGCATGGGATATGCGACTCATTAGTGTCGATGCCCTTATGAGGCTTATGCTTCTGAAGCAGGAAGTGGAAGACCCCAAAATAGTCCAGCGTATCTACGACATCTTGATTCCAAGAGAATTCACGAAGCTGGACGAAATCGTGGAGATCCTGTTTTTCACTGCGGAAGAAATCAAGGAAGAGGAACCCGCTGAAAAAGCGGCTGTCGGCGACCAACAAGGCCCCAAGTTTGTTCCAGTATCCTTTCATCAAGCATGTGTTGACCGAATTGAAAACCGTCTTCACCGATCTCTTATTAGACGGACGAGGGCGTCTTACTCATCGTCTGATGGATCTACCACCTTGATTTGTGCCGTTTCAAAGGAGCATGTTAAGGGAGAACATCGGTGGTTTTGGTTCGCCTTTCATCCCCACCAGAAAGATTTTCTCGAAAAAGGAAAAGACAGTTTTATCGCTTTCGGTTGTGGATCAGAAGAGTCAGTTCTGCTGATACCGTGGGGGGACTTCGTACAATGGGTTGACGGCATGAACATTACAGAAAGGGAAGATCGTTTTTACTGGCACGTTCACATTTCTCTACATGAAAAACATTTTGTCTTGCACTTGAAGAAAGGCTTTGATCCAATCGACCTCACTGGGTTTCTCTTGGCCGGTGAAGGCTAGGGATCAAGTCTAGGTTTGACTCATGCTACGGCATGAGGGAGAGTTGGGGGACATCCTTTAGTTCTATAGTTTTGGCTGACGGCGCCGACGAAAGTGAAAATGTGAAGGGCGCCCTAAAGTTAAGGAGGTCCGTATGAACGATCAATCCAGCACACTTAAAGGCAAGGCCTTCAACTTGGAACAATTCGTTGATTATGCAGAGGGTTCCGTCGTAAGCAAAATCTTGCTTAAAAAGGAAATTGGCAATATCACCCTGTTTGCGTTTGATAAGGGCCAGGGCTTAAGTGAACACACGGCACCATTTGACGCGGTAGTCTACATTTTGGACGGCAAGGCTGAAATCAGCATTGGTGGACAACCGCAAAATGTTTCTGCCGGTGAAATGCTGATTATGCCGGCCAATATTGCCCATGTTCTTCAGGCAAAAGCACCGTTTAAAATGTTGCTGGTCATGATCCGTGGAGAGTAAAGGGTTGGGAAGTATTCGGGTCAAGTTGGCTCTTGACTCTTGCTGGTGCTAGGAGACCAGGTGTTATGTTGAGCTCAACATAAGTAGTAATTGGTCATGATAGAACGTATTGGGACAATCCAATCTTACCGGGCGTGGCATGCCCGGAAAATATATGCGAGGTTAATACCGTTCAACACCCTTCTGTTGACCAAAAATGACAAATGAAGATGTGACCGCACGCCTTTCACAAAAGTATTCTATCCCATCGAAGCGCATGAAAGACGATTTCGAAAACATTCTCAAGAAAGCTTCTTCGGCCCAGATGGAAGGCAGGCTTGCTGAAGCGGAAAAAGGCTATCTGGAAGTATTGAGAAGAAAGCCTGATTGGGGACCGGCACTGAATGCGCTTGGAACGGTATTCTTGGACCAGTCCCAACCGGATAAGGCCCGGAAGGTCTTTGAGAAAGCAAGCGACCTTAGACCTCCCTATTTTCCCGCATGCTATAACCTGGCCAGGCTGAAGCAGCTGGAGAACGATCACAAGGGTGCCATAAGTATTTACAGGACCATATTGGAAAACCAGCCTGATTTTGGTCAAGCATGGAATAATTTGGGTACGGCATATAGGGAAATTGGGGACCAAGATGAAGCCCTATCCTGTTTTCGAAGGGCAGTGGCGTTCGCTCCTGACATGGCAGAGGCATGGAACAACCTTGGCGTGGCACAGGACGAGTTTAATATGATCGAAAACGCTTCAAAGTCATACAGAAAGGCCATTGAGATACGGTCAGATTATGCCTCTGCCCACTTCAACCTCGGGGTTTCTCTGCAAAAACTCAGGAAATTTACGGAAGCCGTGGACCATTTCAACAAGGCGCTTGAGACCAAGCCGGATGATGAGGCGGCAAGATTCATGCTCCAAAGCCTGGGAACATCGGAAACACCTGATGCCGCCCCGGTTGAACACGTGCGTAGGATCTTTGATCGATGTGCCGGGACTTTTGAAAGGATTCTGGTTAAAGACCTGCAATACAAGATCCCTGAACTCCTGTTTGACCTTGTGCGTCCACATTTGACTGAAGAAATGAATGTTTTAGACCTTGGCTGTGGCACCGGTCTGGGCTCTCAACTCTATCGGCCATTTGCGAAAAGACTGATAGGCGTCGACGTATCGTCAAAGATGCTCGAAAAGGCCGCAGAGAAGAAAATCTACAACCGGCTCAAGGTCTTCGACATACTTCAAGACTGGGGATTTCGCCAAAAATTTGATTTGATATATAGCTCTGACGTCTTTGTATACTTCGGCAATCTGGATCCGATCATCAGGTCCGCATCTTCATATCTTGTTTACGGAGGGATCATTGCATTTTCAGTGGAAAGACTGGAAGAAAACAGCATGGAGTACCGGCTCTTTCCCAGCGGTCGCTATGCACACTCACGGACATATATTCAAGATTGCCTGAGGCGTCATGGATTACAATTAATAGAGGAAACCAAAGCAGTTATTAGGAAGCAGTCAGGAAATCAGGTCAAGGGATTACTAATTGTAGCAAAAAAGGAAGTGGCGGGGTCGCATCTTAACGGGCTGGTGGAGGGATCGGGGCCGAATCTTTAATTTTGACAAAAGCAATCGATTTTCTTTCAGCGTATTTGTGGGACCCGTGGATGAAGATAATAAGGGAATTTACAGGATTAAATGAACGAAGAAAATGAGTCAATGCCGGTCCTGCATGAGAGCGGTGTTATACTGGTCCCAGAGTTTAAAAAGAAATAGAGGAGGCTTCTATGCCGATTGAAGTCGCTATCGCTTCATCCATATACCTGTTTACGGACGTTCCCCATGATTGCCGGAAACCCCATGACACGGAAAGTGGAGCATCGGCACAATGAAAGGCGTTTTCAAGAGGGTGATTCTGGTGGTTGTTGTCATAGCGATTGGCGTCTTGGGTGCACGGTGGCTATTCCAAATGGAGGAGCACAAGTCGGAGGCCGAACTCACACTTTAGGCAATATTGATATCCGGGACGTGCAGCCGGCCTTTAGCGAGCAGGAGCGCATTGCCGAGGTTTTGGTGGAAGAGGGCGATCGGGTTCAGGCCGGCCAGGTTCTGGCGCGGCAGCAAACCAACCGTCTGGAAGCCCAAATCAAGGAGGCGCAGGCTCGGATTGCCGCTCAGCAACAGGTGGTCAATCGGATGGAAGCCGGAACCCGCCGGCAGGAGATTGAACAGGCGCAGGCCGAGGTGGCGGCCGCCAAGGCCAAGGCCAAGAATTCCGGGCGCAGGTTTGAGCGCATCCGGAAAACAACAGAGGCCGGGGCCACGAGTCGGCAAGCCGAGG
>JAFGFW010000102.1 GCA_016930875.1 Deltaproteobacteria bacterium
ATAGCGGAATTTATGAATGTATCCGGAAAAACGGTTGAGACTCATAGAGACAATATTAGAAAGAAATTTGGTATAAAGCACAAAAAGACAAACCTCAGAACCCACCTATCCTCGCTATAATAATCCCCAGGCAAGGACTTCAGGGACATCCTTTACATTTACAGTTTTGCATGGTTATGGCCTTCCTGACATTTGCATCCGCTACACCTTGAGGTTTTTTGCCTGAGTGCCGATAAGAGCAATATGGAAACCGTCGGTCTGATTGGCATCTTCGTCTTGGGAGCAGTCGTCGCCTACTATTTGGAAATGTTCAACCAGAAATGGCGTCGACAGCTTCCATAAAACAGAAAGCCCCCACCTGTCGAATTTAGGTATTGCCAGTTGGCACCTTGAATCTTCCATAATCATAGAAGTTGGCAAGCAAGTTATAAAGCAAGGCCCATTGAATTGACCACAATGGCAGAAAGTTGACCCGGACGAAGTTGCTCACCTCTACTCGCAACTCAGCGGACGAAAGAAGTATGATGAGAGCATTTAACTTTGGCTGCAGCCGACAGCGGTCCAGCTTCCCTCAACCGCCGCGTCTGATCCGGGATGGTTCGACAATAAAAAATGAAAAAGTATAGATTACTAATGAATGGTCGGAATTTCCTTGTCAATATTAATGGTAAGCCTAAAAAACACGGGTTTTATCAAAATATCGTCGTTGAAGCTGACAGTCCAAAACAAGCTGAATTATTAGCAATCACTAAGATAAGGCACGATGAAGAATTAAAAAGAGCAACTTTTAACTCTAAAGATGATCCCCCTATTATTCATCTAGATACATTTTGGCAATTAGATATTCTTGACGATGTGGGCGGTTTAGAATTTGGCCGTACATTTTACGCAGAAAAGAAGTGGTGGCAATTCTGGAGATAAATAATGTTTTGTCAAGCGGCTGCAGAAGGAGTGGCAAAATCGCTGGCGCTCCCTTGCCGGCCTGTCAGCCAGGCCGTTATGCGCCTGACCTTCAAATACATAACTGCAATCCATGTAACCTTTTGAAATAGAGAACTTTTTGTGGTTGCTGACACGAATCAGCACTATTCCGGCCATGTCCCCCATTCTCGGCATCCTTCACTACCCTTGACCAATGAACCATGTTTGGCTATGTTTGCGCCATAGAAACGTGATTTCTTATTGTTAATCTGGACAGAGGTGAGTTTCCAATGCCATCACAACTGAGCCAAGCGCATTTAGAACATCAGTTTTGTCGCGACTTCGATAGGGAGTTGGAGCGAGCCAACCTATCCCTTGGCACTTTTCATAAAGTACTAAAAAGGATGGGGACTCCAGGCGGCAATGGGGCTGTTTTTTTGGAGGTTACAGATTAATTATGAAGAAATTATCATGCTCAATCACGATTACTTGCTTAACCTTGTTGCTATTTGTCGGCTGCGGACAACGGCCGGAAGTAGCTGAAGCTGGCAAGCTGGCCCCTGACTTCACCCTTGTAGACAGAAAAGGTAAAACCTGGAACCTTGGCGAACTCAAGGACCAGGTGGTATTTGTTAATTTCTGGGCAACCTGGTGTTTGCCTTGCATTAAGGAGATGCCTGCGATGCAAAAGCTTTACAGCTCAATGCCGGCAAATAAATTTAAAATGCTAGCCATTCTCTACAATGACAAGCCGGCCGTTGCCGACAGGATAGTCGCAAAACAAAAATACACATTTCCAATTCTTATTGATCCGGAAAATAAGGCAGGCAAGGCTTATGGCCTGACTGGGGTGCCTGAAACCTACATCATTGATAAACAGGGTGTGCTCCGGGAAAAATTTCTTGGCCCAGTTCAATGGGACTCTCCTTGGGTCCGGCAAATGCTGATGAAATACATTGCCCAGAGATAAATTCACAAAAAGTTTGGTCTCCAAGTCAAGTTGAAAATAAGTTGCGCTCTCCAAATTTTTCCAACGCTAAAACGTATTGAATGTTATGTTTTCTGGAAATGAGATGTGAATTGCAGTCGTAGTTAGCTGGTGTCTTTGTCTCTCTTTGGTAAAATATTTGCCTGACAACTAAGAGATAGTCTTGGTTTTTCCTTCATAATGCCTCTTGGAGATAACCGCCGTCATATAGCTACACTGCTGATTTCAGAGTGGCGATCATCGATACCTGCCATGACGTTAACGCTTTGAAATAGCGAACTTTTTTCGGTCTTCAAAAGCAAGCTATATCTCTCCTGATTTGAGCCACTTTCCTTGACAGATTTTCCGATGTCCGATAGAAACCTGTGCGCAAGTTCATAAATTCGCAATTGAAAATCTTTCAAGTTGTAATCTCAGCCTGCAGACTCCCACCACAAGATCTGGGACTGAGGCCAAGCTTCATCCTCGCTCATTCATCCAGATCAACCTGCTAATACAGTTTTTTTCTACAACAAATACAGCTTTCACCCCATTGCTTTGGCTTGCCATTGGTGTTTAAACTTTGTATGCTTTCGGTAAGCGTGGCGCCGAACCTGGCTCCGGTGCTGCCAGTTCTTCTATCTTTAGTTTCTCACCCAACATGCCGATAACACCAGTAAGGCCAGAAGGACTTTCACCTTCCAAATTCATGCTCTGGCAGCATTGGAACTTAAGACAGATACGGTTCGAAAAGAAATGCCTGACACAACAGAAACATGGATAGACTTTCGCAGTAAGTTCATAGAGGTGGTTGAGGAGAGAAGAAAGGCCCCGCGGATTGAGCTCCACTTTCCAGTTAGGATTGAGGGCGTCGAAGGCCCTCAACCGGCTACAAACCTCAGTATGGGAGGAGCCTTTGTGGAATTGGAACACGCCTCTGCTTTCAAAGAGGGCCAAGCTATTCGTTTGACCATGAGCCTCCCAAATGAAAGTGAACCTGTCAAGGCAAAAGCAGAGGTTATCCACATTCAGGGCACAGGAATAGGATTCAAGTTTGTTGATCTGGAGCCCATGGCCCAACACCTTGTTCAGCTATGCATTGACAACTTCAAAGACACAGTACCCCTTAAATGACATCCGGTTGTACCGCGTGAAAGACCAGAACCAGATATGGCCCTGGGTTTTCGCATGACAGTGACCCATATGCGGCTCCGCCCCCACGTGCCCCTGTGCAACCCGCCACGGCTTCTGCCTCAACTTCCGATCCTGCTCCTTAATAACACCCCTTCGCCATTTGGATTACTAGGAGTTCCCTCAGAAGTTTGACAAATTCCACGATATACATTAGAAATCCTTAAAAAAAGCTTTTGATCGGCGAGTGGTAGGTTTGGCAAGGAAGCTGTTTGTGTGAGGGTCTATGACATTTTGAGAATACCACATTGGATGACCATTAATTTCCGGGAGATGATGCGTGTTTACCACATGATAGATGACCTGGGGCTAAACGCCGATTTAGTTCATGCGGGGCGAAATAGGATAGGGAAGCTCTACCCATATTACTTTTTGCATCGTAACAGGCCATAAGGACCTCCTCGTGCTCAAAGAGTTTGAAGGTGTTCCGATCATGACTCCCAGGTCGTTCTCCGCTATCCTGCACGGTTAAGGAAATTGACAGACCAAAGGGTCAAAAAAGTTACAGAAAAAGCTTAGATTCCCAAGATATTGTACGGCTTAAGGCTCCATATGTTGATCCCTGACAAAAAATTCCTTTCTGAGGGAAGGGGCGAAATCATTCTTTTGACAGGCCGCATTCAAAGGATGTGTGAATGATACACTTGGTTTTTTTCTCATGTGAGTGCCGAAGAGCATTTCTGTCGCTCACAAAACCGACTTAACGAACAATTGAAAAAAACGTTAGGGAATCAGAGAAAGAAGCCGTTGATTGCCGACGAACATCAGAGCTTGTAACGTATCAAGACAAAAAGATGCGGGTGCGACGAACAGCTAGCGGGTGAATTTGGCGAACTGTTCAGATGAGGCCGAGATTTCTGTCGCAAAGGACAGGATTGTACGGTGAAAACAAGCGTCTTTAGCATTTCTGTTGGGAGAATTAAACATGACGGACACGAAAGTTGCCATTGGATACTCCAATGACAAAGACGCCTTTCTCTCAGGCAAGAAGTTAGCGGAAAGCACTCTAGGGGATGGCCCTGTCGAGCGCGTTGACCTTGCCCTAGCCTTCTGTGCTGGGAAGCTTAATCATGATGAATTTCTTGAAGGGTTGCAATCGACCATAGGCAACGAGGCACCTATCATCGGTGGTTCATCAATTGGCGTAATAACAAATGATGATATATCGTATGAAGGGTTGCCTGCTGCCCTTGCCTTGATTCAGTCTGATACGATCAAATTTAGAGTCGCCGCTGTTGGTGACTTAGACAAAGGGGAGCAACTAGCAGGTCGGAAATTAGCAAAAACTTTAGGAAGTAAATCAGAAGACAAGATCCTGCTTCTTCTTTATGATTCAGTGCGAGTCCCTGCTACAAACACTGCTCCACCAGTTCTTAATGCGTCAACGCCTTTACTTGAGGGAATAGCATATGGGCTTCAACCCGATATCCCGATTCTCGGCGCTGGCTTAATCGGGGACTATGGATTTGGCCCGACAAACCAGTTTTGCGGGTCGTATGTAGACAGTCAGGCTGTTGTAAGCGTCCTGTTTTCGGGAAATTTTAAACCTTATTTTTGTATAATGCATGGCTGCAGGCCCCTTGATGGAATCTATCATACTATCACGCGGATAGAGGGTTCGGTTCTTTATGAGTTGGATGGGAAGCCTGTTGTGGGTATAATTGACGATCTATTTGGAAGCCATGGTTGGCGAAAGCAACGTCCTGTCGATTATCTTACAATAGGCGTGAATTACGGAGAAAGGTACGGCGAACCTGAGGAAGGCAACTACGTAAACCGATTGATAACAGGCATTACAGCTGATGGAGAAGGTGTCAGTTTATTTGAACCAGATCTCGAGTCAGGCATGGAAATACAGTTTATGTTGAGGGATGCAGAAAGGATGTTGGATTCAGCCAGGAAAAATTCAGCAGATCTAATGAAACAAATTCAAAGGGACGGGAAAAAACCCTCCTTTGGCTTTTACATTGATTGCGCAGGCCGTACAGCCGACTATTCAAATACTTCGCGTGAAGAGGCTTCGGAAGTCCAGGAAGTATTAAAAAGGTATGGGACGCCTTTATTGGGGTTCTATTCTGGCGTTGAGATTTCGCCGCTTTTTAAAAAAAGCAGGGGGCTTGACTGGACGGGGGTTCTGATCATTCTTGCTGAGGGGAAATAACATGTCTTACAGAAAAATCAACTGGCAAGAGAAATGCGCTGAATTAGAGGCGTTGTTGGACCAAGAAAAGGTCAAGGTTGAGTATTATCAGAATATCGCCCAAGTAGAGGGGAAAAAGAGTTTACGAGAAATTAGTAAGTTAAGTCAGATTATTACTGAGCGCATACGAGCCCAGCGCGCACTGCTGGAAAGTGAGGAAAATTTCAGAGCGCTAGCCGAGAATGCCAATGACGGAATTCTGATAGCTACAAGTGAGGGAATCCATGTCTACGCTAACAAACGGGCCACTGAGATAACAGACTACGACGACGACGGGTTGCTGAAAACCGGTCTTAAAGGGGCGGTTGACCCTGGTGAAATCAGGGACATAAATGCAAGACACAAAAGAATTCTCAACGAAAGGCGTGTTCCGACAAGCTACGAGACATCCATCATCCGAAAGAACGGACAGAGGGTACCGGTGGAGATAACCGATGCGAAAACCACCTGGCAGGGACAACCTGCTATCATATCTATACTTCGTGACATTACCGAGAGGAAGGAGAGAGAGCGAGTGCTTCGAGAAAAAGATAAGGAGCTAGAGATTAAGGCAACTAGTCTTGAGGAAGTAAACACGGCCTTGCGAGTTTTACTGAAAAAAAGGGACGAGGATAAAGCAGAGCTGGAAGAAAAAGTGCTATCCAACGTGAGAGGTCTCGTTTTCCCCCACCTAAATAAACTGAAAAAGAGCTCATTGGATGCCAATCAGACATCCTGTGTCGCTGTCATAGAGTCAAACTTGAGCGACATCATCTCACCATTTGCCCGGAAGTTGTCCTCGAAATACCTGGGCCTTACACCTACGGAAATTCGGGTGGCAAACCTCGTAAAGGAGGGCAATAGTACCAAAGAACTAGCTGAATTTATGACCTTATCCCCTCGAACGATAGAATGTCACAGAGGAAATATTCGGAAGAAGCTTGGCATTAAGAAAAAGAAAGCAAACCTCAGAACCTACCTATCATCCATCCAATAATACGTATGATTTCTCCGCATTCTGTATGAAATAATGTGGGCTTGAATTGGTTCGGCATTGGACGGTATAATATTTTTAATAGAAATGTCGACGGGACCATTTCTTCTTCGTGTTTCGTTTAAACAAAGAGACGGCTTCCCTTTTTGAGCAGGCCATAAGGGGCCGGCAAACCGTGCACGCAGAACACGAACATCCGGAAGGTTAACCTCCAAAGTTGCTGCTATTGGAAGAGTGGACGAAACTTGTGAGCAGATAGGTAAATCTAAGTTATAGGCCCGTGAGACCATGCTAGCCCCTATCGAAATTGATCCTGATACATTTCTTCGTAAACATTACACTCTGCCGGCTCTGCCAGAGGTGGTGGGCCGAATTCAGAGCCTCATCCAGACGGCGAAAGTGGGGGTGGAAGAAGTGGCTGCGCTTATCAGCAAGGATGCGGCAACCCATCGGCAAGTACTCAAGGTGGTTAATTCTGCCTACTACGGACCCCCGAAAGAAATTACAAATGTGCGATTCGCAGTCGCATTCGTAGGGCTCTATGACATCTACTGCATTGTCCTTACCCTTTCTATCATCAATACCCTGACCACCGATGCCAGGGAAGAGGTCAACAGGTTCTGGTTTCATTCCTTTTATACAGCTCTTTGTGCAAAGTGCCTGGCTAAGAAATACGAGCCCCATTTACTAAATGCAAGGTTATTTTTGGCAGCCATGCTCCATGATATAGGCAAGCTGGTTTACCTGAAATTCTTCCCTGACCATTACAAGGCACTTAGCAGCTTCTGCATGGAACACGGCTGCTTATTCAACGAGGCAGAACGGCTCTTTTCCCTTCCCTCTAGTGCCTTTTTAGGTACCTTGTTGTGTGACCACTGGAGGCTGCAGGATGAGATCAAATGGGCGCGTGAATTTCATACCTTAAGAGATCTGTCAGATGCTGAGGGAAACAGCCCAGCAACGCGTTTTGGACGGATCATATGCCTGGCAAATGTGATTACCACTCTTTCCACAGAACAGTTCAATAATGCCTTGAGACGAGAAATAGCCCACACAACTGCGACGGCGCTGGGTTGCACAGAACCAGAATTTTGGAGCATGATGTCAGACATCTACGAGCTAAGGATCGATGTGGAGAATTTTATGGACCAGTTCCATTCAAATAACTTGAAGTGATTGAATCGGCTATAACAGATTTAAGAAGGCCTGCTGCCTTACTTGACATGATACAAGCGCTAAACAGGGGCACTGGGCAACCCCGTACTTAGGCACACACAAACCATGGACATTAAGAAACTACTGACGGTATTGGGAATGCTTGCAATTTCATGGCTCTTAGTTATCATAGTCATCTATATAGGGATGTCGTTGTACAGTAGGTTCTTGGGATGATTCGCTGTGAAGTTTTGACGATCGCGGTAGGGGGAGCAAGGGGATATTCTTTACGTTTCCACTTTCGGATTCAAAATGTACAAATGTAAAGGGCATCCCCGCAAAACCTACTCTGTGCCGAAGCCGGCAAGGCAAAAACAATCGTTTCGGGTGACCACCACCTACTCCGCTTGAAATCCTTTGGCACCATAAGAATTTTGACTCCTGCCCGATTTTTGGCAGAGTTAGGAGGAAAAGGGTGACATCCGTAACTACAGCGCCGAACATCAGCCACCACCAGGAGAACTGGTGGTATGAGGAAGACCCCTAAAAAAGGCCTGTACCCTCGTTCATTCTTTTTGACAGGATGAACAGGATCTCAAGGATTTGGTTTTTAATTTCTCCCTTCCCTGCTTGCCTCGCCATAGCATCTGCCAAGCTGCGACGGTTGGACGGAAGGTAGAAAACTCAATCCCGCGCAGGGCAAAAAAAAACATAACCGCCCGAATCCACGCTGCTTCCGCAGTAAATAATTTCCCGTCAATGAGGCCCATTTTTCCCCTCGAAGAGGGACAATACTTTTTGCCTTTCTTCAGGAAAGGCAAAAAAATCCTGTCCATCCAGTAAATCCTGTCTATGATGTTAACGCCTGAAACGGCAGATTGGCGGCCATTTGGCACTTAATTCCCATTTGGTCTTGACTTTTTGGCAATTTATGTTAATTTGGTCCCCATGACAAAGAGGGGCTATTATAAAAAAATATGGGCTGATTTTGACAAAGAAAAACACCTGGTACTTGTCTCCGGGCCACGCCAAGCTGGGAAAACAACATTTGCCAAGGACATCGCCTCGCAAGAGCCTGTTTCACTGTATTTCAATTATGACATTCCAGACAACAAAGTCAAAATCTTGCAAAATCCAACCTTTTTTGAAGAGCTGGACCGGGAAAAAGGCAACCCTCCGCTAATCATCCTGGATGAGATTCACAAATACAAGGACTGGAAGAACTACCTCAAAGGCATTTACGACGGTTATTCGGATGAGTTTCGCTTTCTGGCCACGGGTAGTGGATGTCTAGAGCTTTCCCGCAAGAAAGGGGATTCACTTGCGGGCAGATATCTGCATTTTCATCTTTACCCTTTTACGGTCGGTGAACTATTTGCTTCATCGACAGGAATGGATGATAAACATCTTCTGTTGGAAATCCCGGAGCAAGACCGAAAAGCACAAGAGGTATGGGAGGCTATGTTTCATGTAAGCGGATTCCCGGAGCCGTTTCTCAAGGGCACAAAGCTCAAGTACCGGCGTTGGACGAAATCATATCACAGCCAGGTCATAAGAGACGACATAAGGGACGAATACGCAGTAAGGCAAATCGACACCATGGAGGCATTATATTTCCTTTTATCCGAGTGTGTCGGTAATCCGTTTTCTTCCTCAAATTATGCGCGAACACTTAAGATATCTCACAAGACAGTATCGTCCTGGATAAGTGTGTTTGAGCGGTTTTTTCTAGTCTTCAGGCTGCGTCCATACAGCAGACGTATTGCCAGGAGTCTCGTCAAAGAGCCAAAGGTCTATTTCTATGACTACTGCAAGATAGAGGATCATGCTTTGCGGTTTGAAAACATGGTTGCCGTTGAGCTCAACCGTGCGGTAACACTCTGGAGCGATTTTGGACTGGGGGAATATGATCTCTGGTATTTGAGGAACAAGGAAAAGGAAGAGGTTGATTTCCTTGTCACCGAAAGAGGCAAACCGCAGTTCATGGTTGACGCAAAATTATCAGATACGGCAATAAGCCCGCATTTGTTAAAATTTCAAAATGCATTGGGTGTGCCCGCCATTCAACTGGTTAACACACCAAATGTTGCAACAAAAATCAGAAACGCATCCAACACAATCATTGTTGCCAGTGCTCCAAACTGGCTTGCCTGCCTAAACTGATAAAAGACAAGACGGGAACATACTGCTAATCAGTTTCTAAGTAATCCTTTTAGAGCCGGTTCATGATGGCAAGAAAGTCGAAGACAGAGGCACCTGTATGTGGGAACGATATATAATGCCCTAAAGATGGATTTTCCGAGATTCATCATAACATTCTTCCTGCCCGACAGGCTTGCTTTCAAAAAGAAGCAGGATGAAGAGTTAGATTGGGCGAAGGATGAATTCGAATACAAAATGACCAAAACATCGCACTTCATTGTCAGTAAGTAGCTGAAATGTCTCAAATATAGTTATGTTTTTCAATTTGGTGCTTCGATCATTGGGATTTGCCTGCCTGTCGGCAGACAGGTTTCGGATTTGCGGCTGACGCCTTGAGAGCAGCACGTGCTTCGAATTTATGAAAAAATCGATCCGGCGACAATCTCTATGATTTCACTGAACTACCTTCGAGAATGACGGAGCCCCGACCTGACTTACGAAGGGATTGCGACGTTCTGTTATTTGTTGTATCTATGCACAAAAGCATCATATCTGACCTGACTTACAAATAGTGTGCTGAAAACCGCATTTCGGTATGTGTGATAGTACAGAGGGAAGAATGTCTAGCAACTTGTATCCAAAGATTCTGATCTTTTTCTTTGTCATATCAACGATCCTGGCTGTGCCACCACTGATGGCAGGGGACGAAGATCAAGTCGTAAGAGTGGTTGAGGATTTTTCCAGGTTCAAGGCCGGTACGTTTCCTGAGGGCTGGAAATGTCGTTGGGGACAGAAAAGCAAAGCAAACAAGATATATACGGTAAGAACAAGCACTGAAGGCTACCTTGAAGCAAAAGCCATCAGTTCGGACGTTCCCATAGCCAAGAAGTTCGAATATGACCTCAAGAAATATCCCTTCTTGAGCTGGCAGTGGCGGGCCATTGAACTCCCTGAAGGTGGCGATGAGAGGTATAAGAAAACCGGAGATAGCGGGGCCGGTATATACGTGATCTTTCCTGGTCGCTTCAGACCGGAAAACATCAAGTATGTTTGGAGCGCTTCAGTGCCCGAAGGCACAACCACCGATAGCCCATACAACAGCAAAACAAAAATCGTCGTGCTCAGAAACCAATCCACCCCTCTCGGAATTTGGGTTTCTGAAAAGGTAAATGTCTACGAAAATTACAAAAGGCTTTTCGGTCAAGAGCCCCAGGCGGTACGGGGCATTGGAATCATGTCTGATTCAAACGACACAAGGTCAAGAGCTGAAGCCCATTACAGGGAGATATGCATAAGCAAGAAATGACGGCAGCCCTTTTATGAGCCTTACGAGAGGGTTTATTCACGGCCTTGATGCCAGCAGCAGTGGGACCAAAGGCCGGTTTTTCAGAAAAACATGCCCTGACATGCTAATCGAAGATTTTTCCGGAAGCCTCCAGCAGCGGATGGACAAACTGAACAGGCTTCTTTCTGACAAGACATCCTTGATCATTATCGGCTCAAGTTTCGGAGGGCTGATGGGCGCAATATTTGCATGCAAAAACCCAGAAAGGGTCAAGAAGCTCATACTGTTGGCCCCAGCCCTTATGTTTCCAGAATTCGAGGCCTATCTACAAGAGAAGATTGATATTGCAGTGACCATCTATCACGGGCAAAACGATGACGTTATATCTGTTGGGCCTGTTCACGAAATTGCGCGCACAGTGTTCCGTAACTTGACCTTTAACGTTGTTGAAGATGACCATGTGCTGAGCAACACCTTCATATCCATGGACTGGGACAGCCTCCTTGAAACGCGGCGAACCACCCTCTATAGATTCTAAGATGATGTTCTTGGCCCAAATGAGAGTATGTCTCTTGTTGGAACTTCCCTAGAGTAACCGGCAGATGCTAGATTCTGGTCACTTGATACTCGATAAACTGTACAATTTCCAATCCTTAATGCAGTATCCAGCATCTAGAATCCAGTTTCTGTTTGGAATAGAGCACAAACTCAGATTTCCTGACAAAATCGATAACCCCAGAATCTTTTTCTGAAAAACTATGGTTACTTCACATGCCAACGACTCGACAACAAATGATCATGCTGCTCTCCAAAGGGGAATGCAGAGCCAGGGATCTTTCACAGATGCTCGGCATCAGGGAAAAGGAGGTGTACGCCCATCTTTCCCACATTGAACGTTCTGTTACGCCACAAAAGAAGAAGCTCATTATCATAGCTTCCAGGTGTCTTTCGTGCGGATATGTTTTTGACACGAGAAAGCGCTTTACCAAGCCGGGGAGATGCCCCCGCTGCAAGAGCGAACGTATCCAGGAACCGACGTACCGGGTTGTGCAGGGGGACGGTCATCATGATAGACATTAGTGAAATGACTGTGCTGATAGTCGACGACATGCCGAACATGATCACGACCATGCGCAGCATGATGAAAGTGCTAAAATACGGCAAAACATTCCTGTCTGCCAACAGCGGAGCCGAAGCCTGGCGGATATTGAAAAAACAACCCGTAGACATGGCGATCCTGGACTACCACATGCCGGGCATGAGCGGAGCGGAATTATTGAGTCGAATAAGAGAAGACAGGGATCTAAGAGATCTTCCGGTAGTCATGGTTACGGCCCAGGCTAATAGAGAATTTGTAGCGGAGGCTGCTGAATCAGAGATAGATGCCTACATATTGAAACCTGCTACCGTCAAGGTGTTGGGCGACAAGATCCTAACAGTAATTGAAAACGCCAACAATCCTTCTCCCATGGTTTTTCATTTGAAGGAAGCAAAAAGATTTGAGGAAAATGGAGATATAGATGCTGCTATAGAAGAAGCGGGGCTGGCCGTGGACGCCAATCCGACGTCATCAAGACCTCCGCGTGAATTGGGTTATTACTATTTCAAGAAGGGCGACCTCAAAGAAGCCGAAAAATGGCTATTGAAAGCCGCCCGGATGAATTCCCTTGATGTCTTTGCTTTTCACTATTTGGGAGAGTTATACTTGAATGTCAACGACATAGAATCGGCATCTCAATACTTTGAGAAAGCCATGAGCATAAACCCGCGTCACGTGACGCGAGCCATCTATTTCGGCACCACCCTGCTTGAGAGAAAAATGCTTCAAGAGGCCGTTCAAGTCTTTGAAAAAGCGCTTAATGTGTCGGGAAACGACCTAGAATTGCGAGAAGAGATAGCCGGTTTGTGTATCGAGAAAGGGGCAAAGGAGTATGGCGCCAAGCTTCTAGAGTCTATGCTCAGGACAGAGTCCAAGAGAACTGACCTCCTTTTTTTGTTGGGAGTAACCCTGGAAGAACTTGGCCAGAATTCCAAGGCGCTCACTTACTTGACCCGTGCCGAAAAAGATGACCGCAAGAACCATGATATCAAAATACATCTTGCCAGAGTCTATCTGGCCCTTGGCAAGACAATTCGAGCTGAAAAACCCTTGAGGGAAATATTGCAGGTTAATCCAAAGAATAAGGAAGCCCTGGGCCTTTTGAAACAGTGTGTCTAACTCGTCTCCACGGGAGTTTCCTTTTCTAAGCGGCGAGGTCCCGCCGATGGCGGGATTGTATGAAATTGAGAAGCGATTTTATGAGGATGGTCCGATGACGCATGAAAAAAGACTTCTTGAGATATTGCTTGCTATCACCAATATATCCAACGACAGGAAGATTGAATTTCGGATAAAACTTCAGCTCATTCTTCTTGAAATCGTCAATTGCATGCAGGCCAAGTCTGGGTCAATCATGCTTCTCAAGGGCCGCAAGGTCCTGGAAGTGGCAGCTTCGACAAATTCCAGATTGATAGGTCTTAGACAAGAACTAGATGAGACCTCGCCTTCTTCCTGGGTTGTCAGGAATAAGGCCCCTCTCTACGTGGACAAAGCTACCGGACATGAGAGTTACCGCAAGAAACTCGCTCACTATGAGAAAACGGCCTTTCTTGTGGCGCCCATAGTCAGTGATGACAAGGTGATCGGAGTCCTGAACGTAACGGACAAGATCGGTGAGGACGTGTTTGTAAAATGGGAGCAGGAGATTTTTTTAAGAATCGCAGGGCATGTCATCAGCGCCCTTGAAACCCAGCGCCTGACCAAGTCCTTAAGGAAAAACAGGAGAACCCTTGAGAAAAAGAACATTCAGTTAAAAAAACTGGAGAAGCTCCGGGCAGACCTCTTCAACATGTTGATTCATGATCTGAAAGGGCCGATTTCCGAGGTCGTGGCCAACCTTGATATCCTCTCCTATACGGTTGTCGATGAAAATCGCCAGTATGTTAAATCGGCTCAGATAGGCTGCGACACATTAATTAGAATGATCTCCAACCTATTGGATATTGCTCGACTCGAGGAACGCAAACTCGAACTACTCTATGAAAGAATAGATCCGAAAGACCTCGTCAAGGAGGCCCTGGGCCGGTTGTTCAGGGTAGGCAAAACAAGGAAGCTATGTTTTGTGGAAAAGGCGCCTCCTCCTACGACTACGGATGTTTTATGGGGAGATCGGGGAATTCTGCTCAGGGTCCTGCAAAATCTCCTTACCAATGCCATTCAATATTCTCCCCCCGGGGAGACCATTGAGGTAGGTTTTGAGTACCTGAAATCCCCAAAAATCGAGTTTTTCGTCAAGGACAATGGTCCCGGTGTCCCTGCCGAATACCGCCAGGCCATTTTTGACAAATACGTGCAGCTTGACAAGAAAGCGGACGGCCGCACTTACACGACAGGCATGGGCTTGACCTTCTGCAAAATGGCTGTCAAAGCCCATCGTGGCACAATTGGCGTAACCACCGAGGCCCCCAAGGGAAGTCGCTTCTGGTTTGTCCTCCCCGTAGAAAAAACTTAGGGCTCGCGCAAGAATAAGTTCGCAGAGTTGGCGCTCAGATTTGGTTCAGATTTGGCCGATCCGATTGAGCAAAACCGCAAGAATAGCGAGTTATTTCGAGGAGTCTGTCCGCCTCCGGCGGAAGCAACGGTCAAAGTCGCAGATCCGCCGCTGGCGTGGATGGGCTAAAGTCGCAGATCCGCCGCTGAAAGTCTGCCGTGAGTCTGGCGGATCTTTCTGGAGGGCTGAGATGCCAAAATGTGAAGTTATTTTTGCGCGAGCCCTTAGGATTGATAAACTCACAAGAAGTTATCAAATTGACGGCTTGGCCAGGAATCTTTCCTCGACAAGGTCCGCGAGGCCCTTTATGTCGTCGAGTTCAAATCGAGGCACACCGAGGTCAAGGGGAATATCAGATAGCAGGGCCACAAGGCTGTCATCCTTTCTGCAAAGGGGCTTATCATGGACCTGACTCCGAAAGACTTCTATCTTGGGCTTGTGTTGTTTCTTGTATCCTTCGGTCAAGATGATATCAGCGTCCTGAAAGTATTTTGACGCAAGGCCGTCAAGTGTCTCTTCGGCCTCCACATCCTTGATAACCGCCACCTTCTTGGGCGATGAAATGGCTACGGAACAGGCTCCGGCGTGTTTGTGACGCCAGCTGTCTTTGCCCTCATGGTCTATGTCAAAGCCATGGATATCGTGTTTGATCGTGCCAATGCTGTAGCCCCTTGCCTTGAGTTCGGGCACCAGCCTTTCCAAAAGGGTCGTTTTCCCGGCGTTTGACTTGCCCACAATCGAAACGATCGGAGGCGCGACAGATTCTTGCCCGTGGTGTGCGGTTGGCCTTTGAAAAAAGGCGTTTTGAGCATGATTCAGCAATTGGACAGAGACCGCCTCTCCCTTGCTTAGCCGACTCTTATCCGATCGGCGGACAACAATAAGCCCGTTAGCCCTTTTCATAGCAGAGAAGACCGAGACCTCCGGTCCGACAAGAGGAAGCACGCGGTACCGCGAATCCTCCTCCCTAACCAACCCTTGAACCAAATGATCCGTTCCAGGCCTTTTTTTGATATCCTGTTCAAGAATAGCTTTGATGGACGGCATCCTCTCTATTTTAAAACCCATTAGTCGCAAAAGAGCCGGGAGAACGAGCACGTAAAACGCTACGTAAACCGCACTGGGCTTGCCCGGCAAGCTCAAAACGGGTTTCCCGTCATAAAAGCCGAAAGAGGTGCCTTTGCCGGGCCGCATGGACACACCGGCAAACTTCAGGTCAATCCCGATCTCGCCTATCAAGGCGCGGGTTAGGTCTGAATGGGCATTTGAAGTACCTCCGGTAGTGATAAGAATATCGCTTTTGAGTCCTTCTCCAATATCTTTCCTGATGGCGTTCTTGTCATTCCTGGAGATCTTTGAACAGTTTACATGGCCGCCGTGTTCTTTGATCATGGCCGACAACATATAGATGTTACTGGCCACGATCTTGTGGTCTTCGCGCCTATCGTTAATATCAACCAACTCGTTTCCAACGGCAAGCACACACACCCGAGGCCTTCTGGTCACGGGCACTTCTCTCGTTTGCAAGGTGGCCAGGATACCAAGGACCGCGGGTGTTATCAGGTCTCCGGCTTCAACGACCAGGCTGCCCCTCTTCATGTTTTCCCCTTTTTGGGAAACATACTGAAAAGGTGGGACTGCAGCCCGAAGCTCAATAAATCCTGCGCTGTATCGTGCATCTTCTTCTTTGACAACCGCATCTGCCCTGGGAGGAATGGGACCACCGGTCATAATGCGGACGGCTTGCCCGGCTGCCAGGGGAGACAACTTGGCTGTGCTTGGGTGTATCTGGCCCACGACTTTCAGCTCAACTGGATCCTCATTTGTCGCATTGGCGATGTCTTTGCTGCAAACGGCGTAGCCGTCCATGGCAGAACGATCAAAGCGAGGAATATCGGTAGATGCGTAAACACTATCCCCAAGAATACAGCCTAATGCCTCAGTCAAAGGGAGGTCGATCGTTTCCAACGGCTTTATGGAGTCTAAAATGAGTTTGACGGCTTCTTGGCGGGACACAGTCATGTGACAATCTATCCTCTATTTTTCACCTTGAACATTCCGATCAGCTTCCGAAACCTAACGTTATGGACATTTTTTTTCTTTGTCAAGGAGAAATATGTCATACAAAGCTTAATGCTCGAGTTGGATCAAAGGGTTTTGGATTGACTTTTTAACTATATACTTATATTCGATTTTCCACAACCATAACTGACACCAGATAGAAAGGAAGACAATGTGCAACTTGCTGCCTTGATTGACAAGATCAAAGCCCATCCTGATTACCACAAGGTTGGGATGATCCTGTGCCATGTGGGCGTAGTACGGGGAACTTCCCGGGACGGGCGCCCTGTTTCCGGCCTGGACCTTACCGTTGACAATAAGAATCTGGAATCAATCCTTGCTGAACAGAAGAAAAGGCCTGGCATTGTGGAAATCTTGGTCCGGATACAGAAAGGCCCGCTCAAAGTGGGCGACGAGGTCATGTTCATTGTTGTGGCGGGCGACTTCCGGGACCATGTTATCCCCGTGCTGGAAGACACATTAAACGCCATAAAAAAAGGGGTTACCTGCAAGAGAGAACACTTTATGTGAAGAAAGGAAATCTATGCCCAAGTTAAGCCATCTCGATGACGAGGGAAGGGTGCGCATGGTGGACGTATCTGAAAAACCCGCCACGGCCAGGGAAGCAGTGGCTCAAGGTGTCATTGCCATGCGGCCCGAGACCTTCGACCTGATCAGAGACCAGAAAGTGAAAAAGGGAAATGTCCTGGAAACAGCACGCATTGCAGGGGTTATGGCTGCAAAGAGGACCGCGGAACTCATTCCGATGTGTCATCCCCTTCCGATTACTTATGCAAGGGTCGATTTTTTCCCTTTGTCTGAGACCCACAGTATCCGGATAGAGGCTGCAGTTCGTGTGATAGGCCAAACCGGAGTGGAAATGGAGGCATTGACCGCTGTATCGGTTGCAGCGCTTACTGTTTACGACATGTGCAAATCATACGACCGTGCCATGACCATCTCTGATGTGTATCTGATAAAGAAGTCAGGAGGAAAGAGCGGCGCTTTTGTCAGAAAGTGATCATGAAGGACGCTTTGACTTACGATGTGGCCGAATATAGGGAAGGCCACTTTCAAGAGACTCAGGTCCCGGCCATTCAGGAAGTGCCTTTGACCATCTATCTCAACGGGCATGAGGTAGTTACCTTGTTGTGCACGGGAAAGCACCCCAAGTACCTGGCAGCGGGATTCTTGAAGTCTGACGGGTTTATTTCTGATTTGAAGCAACTCAAGGATATTCGCGTTGAGGATGCCCATGAAAGAATTAAGGTGTGTGTTGAGACATCTCATGATCCGTTCAGTGAGCAATCCTTGAAGCGATATGTCACATCGGGTTGCGGGAAGGGCACGGATTTTGAACGCAATGCAAGAACCCTGGCCTCCACAACAGTTTCAGCAAGCCTGAGAGTCTCACCACAGCAGATCCTTAAACTAATGGCTGAACTCCATGAGCGTTCCACCCTTTACCGGGTCACCAGGGGATGCCACAATGCCGCCCTTGCCTCACCTGAAAAGATGCTCATTTTCCATGAAGATATTGGCAGGCACAATGCCATTGACATGATTTGCGGTCAATGTCTTCTGGACGGCATTCCCACGGAGGATAAACTCATTGTCACCACAGGCCGCATTGCTTCTGAGATACTGTTAAAGGCCATTCGACTGGGCGTGCCTGTCCTCGCGTCAGGCTCAGCCGCGACACGGTTTGCCATTGATCTGGCCAGAAAGACGAATATGACATTGGTGGGAAAAGTGGAGCAAGGACACATGATCGTGTTCAACAATGGCGGTAGAATAAACCTATGACTGAAAAGGATTTCTTAAAAGTTACCACCCTTAAGGCGGTGCTGAAATTGATTTTCGCCCTTCCGAGCGTTGGCGAAGAGGTTCTCGCGTCAGATCAGTCTGTGGGCCGAATCCTGGCCCGGGATCTATTTTCCGGCATCGATCTTCCGGACTTCAGTCGTGCCACGATGGATGGCTACGCAGTTCAGGCAAGATCCACATTCGGGGCATCAGAGAGCATGCCGGCCCTTCTTGCCATCGTTGGGTCTGTTGAAATGGGAGAAATCCCAACCGTTTCTGTAAAGGCCGGCCAGGCCGCTCGAATCGCCACAGGGGGGATGCTGCCGCAGGGGGCAGACAGTGTGGTCATGGTGGAACACACCCAGAGCCTTGATGAGCATACCCTTGAGGTTTTCAAGAGCGGTGCCCCCTTGCAGCACGTCATGGAGGCGGGTGAAGACTTCAAGAAGGGAGAAAAGGTTCTTTCAAGGGGCAGCCCTATACGTCCTCAAGAAATGGGTGTCTTGGCCGCCTTGGGCCAGACCCGCGTCGAGGTCTACAGGCAACCTGTTGTTGCCATAATATCTTCCGGTGATGAGATTGTGCCCATTGAGCAAACACCGGGGCTCTCCCAGCTAAGGGATGTCAATGCCCACACCCTTGCGGGTCTTGTTCCGTTGTCAGGCGGGATTCCTCGCTATCTCGGCATTGCCAAGGACAACTTTGATGACCTGGACCGCCTCTGCCGGCAAGCCCTGGCCGGGGCTGACATGGTCTTGATCTCCGGTGGCAGTTCAGTGGGTTCACGCGATTTCACCTTGGAGGTTCTTCAGGGACTTCCCGATTCAGAAATCTTGGTCCATGGCGTTTCAGTAAGCCCGGGAAAACCGACAATCCTGGCACGATGCGGGGAAAAGGCCGTATGGGGCATTCCAGGGCAGGTGACATCTGCCATGGTCGTTTTTCACGTAATGGTCCGTCCCTCCATTCAAAAGATATGCGGGCTCTGTGAAGACGAACTGGGGAAAACCAACGAGGTGCCTGCCGTGCTGAGCCGGAATCTGGCCTCGGTTCAGGGCAGGGAGGACTATGTCCGGGTGAGGCTCTTGCGCCAGAGAGAAGGGCTCTGCGCTGAACCTATTCTTGGAAAATCAGGGCTGATCCATACCATGGTCAAGGCTGACGGACTTATCAGGATCGACAGGGACTCAGAAGGGTTGGAAGAGGGCGCCGAAGTGAGAGTCATGCTATTCTAGGGGGGTTGCGATGATACATGACACTGATGCCGGATCCCCGATGCCTGATGTCCGATGGAGGACATTTCTAATTCTAATGCGTAATATACCTCGACTCCAAACGACAATAGATGTCTCTTGTGAATTCTTCTGATATCTTTGCCATGGCCCGGCTCATCGCCTCGACCAGGGCTTGAGGGTTTTTCCGTTTACTGGCCTCTTCGGCACGATAGGTTTTTTGAAATACTATCCTTTTGCTGATGTCCGGTTCATTGTCTGCCGTCAAGGTGATGCTCAGGCATAACACCGCCTGCCAGATGTCTTCCGTGTCCCGTTCAAAGAACTCATCTATCGAGCCTTCCAGCGCATATGAGGAAGGCGACCTGCTATCATTGCAAAGCACTGCCTTAAACAGGCTGGATTCTCTTATGTCCCTGCACAGAAAATGGGTGACAAGGTCCCCGGGATTGGCCCGCCACTGATGATAAACATATTCATTTCTCTTAAATGATTTGTCCCTGTAAACGATTCGATTTGTATTATACATAGGAGCCACACTGAAACGTTCCATCCTGATCACAAGAGGAAGTAGCTCAAGGCCCGATATTTTGGGCGGGTCATATTCCAATGTGTAGAAGTCGATCTTGCGGCTTGGCTGTTTAAGGTTGAGGCACGCCCCGAGTAGGAGGGGGAGAGCGAGGAGGACAATAGACATCTTCTTGTGCCAATCCATAAAAAAACCTCCGTTTACCTTTCCAATATCTCCACCTTGCGTGGAACCGGTGGTTGCCCGAACATCAATTGAGACGGCTGCTCAGCAAGAAGATTTACTAATCTTTGCAGATTCTCACTGGCCCTTTCAAGATTCTGAGCTGTGACAAGCAGATAACGCCTGAGATGAGAATATGAATCATCTGTTCCGCTGATCAGCGAGGAGCCCTTTTCTAAAAAGGTGTTGGCATTCTCCATGGCGCTCCTGAAAGCTTCAATAGCTGTCTTGATGGTCTCCTCTTTGTCGTTAACGATCCCTTGGACTTTACCCAGGCCCCTGTTCGCTTTACCCATCAGGGTGTTTAGGGATTGACTCGCCTCTTCAACCGAAGCCAGAATATTCTCCCATCTTCGATTGTCCAAGATACGACCCACTCTTTCGAGGGATGATTCAAGATTCTTTGAGATGCTTTTCACGTTGGCATCGTTAATCATCTTGTTGATGTCGTCCAGGTTCAATTTGACTTTTTCGGAGATTCCCTTAAGGTCCACAGACCTTATCTGATTCAGGACGTAGTCAATACCTCTCACTAGCTCGCTGATATCCGACGGCTTTGATGCGACAATAGGATATTCTGATGGGAAGCTGAGGGGTGGAGACCGGTCAGGCTCATCCTTTTTCTTCCGATCCAGTTCGATGAACATGCTGCCGGTAATACCTACCAATTTCAACTGGGCCACAATATTACTATCGAGTGCCTGACCAGACTCGATTTTTAAGACCACCTGTATTAGCTTGCAATCAGGGGCAACACCCACCTTTTGAACCCGGCCTATGGACACACCCCTATATTTTACCGGAGACTCCATATCCAGGCCCTGAACAGATTCGTTGAAGTAGGTCACGTAATACTGCCCCTTTTCCAAGAAGCGCGACATGCCCAACCAGATGACGGCTATCAAGGCAAACGCGATTCCGCCTGCCACGAATAGCCCCACGGTAAACTTGATCCTAATGGAGGCCATTACTCTCCTTTTTGTTTTCGGCGTTGGAATTCAAGATTCAATTACTTCTCTTCAGTCCCATCCCGGTTCTTCTTGGTCTGGCGGTTAAAAAACTGTCTGACGAATGGATTCTGACTGTGATCCCGCAGATATTCCGGGTCTCCTTCACCGATTATTCCTCTGGCATGCTTGTCCAGCATGATAACCCTGTGCGCCACAGCAAAGATACTCTGAAGCTCATGGGTCACAATAACTATGGTAGTCCCGAAGCTTCTATTGAGATGAACAATGAGGTTGTCAAGTTCAGCCGATGTTACGGGATCGAGTCCGGCAGACGGCTCATCAAAGAACAGGATTTTAGGATTCAGGGCCATGGCCCTTGCCAGTCCGGCCCTCTTTTTCATTCCGCCACTGATTTCCGATGGCAAATGGTTTTCGTAGCCATTCAGACCAACCAAGCTCAGCTTCATCCTGACCAGGGTAGCCACAGATCGTTGGGGTAAATCCGTATACTCTGTGATCGGTAGGGCCACATTCTCAGCCAGAGTCATGGAACCAAAAAGAGCGGCGCCCTGGTACAGGACTCCGATTTTTTTCAAAACGTCTTGGAATGTCGCTTCATCACACCCGAAAATATCGTCACCGCCAATGAGCACCTGGCCTGAATCGGGGCTGATAAGTCCTACAAGGTGTTTTAGCAATGTGCTTTTCCCGCAGCCGCTTACTCCCAGGACAACGAATATTTCTCCTTCGTATACATCGAATGATACGCGGTCAAAGATAATATCTTCGCCATATCGGGCAACCAAATCTCTAACCTGGATAACGGCCTGTCTCGCCATAAGTTGCGCTTTACTCCCAGTAGCGGAGTATGACCGAAAACACTGAGTTAAACAGTATGATCAAAAAAATGCTGCTAACAACTGCAGATGTAGTTGCCTGGCCAACAGATGATGCCCCGCCTTTGACTTGAAAACCCCTGAGGCAACCTATCCAGGCTATGAGGAGCGCAAACACGCCGCTCTTGAAGACCCCCAGAAAAACATCAAAAAGCGTTAAGGTCTTGATCGTCTGGGTGATATAGGCATTGGCAGTCAGATCGAGTGTCAAGATCCCAACCACAAGACCGCCGATTATGGCAAATACGTCGGAAAACAGCGTCAAGAGTGGAACCACAATTATCGAAGCGATTATCTTTGGGATAACCAGAAACCTTGTAGGGTCAAATCCCATAGTGAAAAGGGCATCGATCTCTTCGGATATCTTCATGGTCCCGATTTCGGCTGCAAAGGCCGAACCGGATCTCCCCGCGACGATGATAGCGGTCATGATCGGTCCTAATTCCCGAGTCATTGAAAGGCTTACTAATGATGCCACGTAGATGTCGGCTCCAAACTGCCTGAGTTGAACCGAAGACATGAAGGCCATAATCAGACCGAGGAGGAAGCTGATCAAGCCAACAATGGGCAGAGCATCAACCCCTGTCTTTTGCATGCATAAGAAGGTGTCGTCCCTTCGCAACGATTTGGGGTGTGAACAGACATGAAGCAGTGAGAGGCATACGGACCCCATAAAAGAAAGCAAAACTTTCAGGTCTGAAGCATGATGGATGGTTGCCTCGCCAAGGCGAATCAACACGGCGGGAGGACGTTTCTTCTTAAATGCGTCCCCTTTTTCCAGGGAATCGAAATTGAGTATGGAGAGGACCTTACTTGCTTCGTCATTAACATTTTGCAAGCAGAAATGGTCCTTCCCATTTGACATCATCTTTCTTGTTTCAACGAGGACCAGTGCTCCGAAATCGTCCAAGTAGGAAACCTTTTGCAGATCCACGGTCAAGGATCGTGGTTGCCGATCTTTCACAAGGTCACTAAACGTTTCGATCATCGCAGCGGCATTGGATGCATCCATCTTTCCCTGTACATGAAGTGTGATACTCCCCTGGCCACTTTCTGAAACTTCGTACTTGCACGATTGTAGGTCGCCAGTAAATCGTTTCATGGATTTTGCGGCCTAAATTGGAATTTTTTCAGGCTCTCTTCATCAAGAGCATATGCCTTTGCAAGCAAATCCACATCCATCTGGAAAACCAACCAGCCCAAAAACTGATTATCTTTGCGTATTTCAAAGGCGACCTCAATGCCTCTGCAGCCCATTGGATAATCTTTGTGTGTGCGATACAGGCTCAGCACCCTGTGGATAGACCTTTCACTACCGCGAAACTCTATGCCGGCATAACTGCTGTCCACCATGTTTTTGTTTTCTGTTTCCGTGTTAGAATATGCACCAAATACCTTCTTGTTCTCATCAAGAAGAATGAGCCCGGTGTAAGGTATTGAAGTGTTCTCCTGAACGTCAAAAAACTCCTTCATCAACTGGCTTGTTTTGGATCTGTCGCCGGCAGCAAAGTGATTGGCTAATAGTGAATTAAGCAAAACGTAGTCTTTAGCTAACTGATTTCTCAGTTCCTGTTTCTTGACATCCATGATCTCAAAGCCTTTTGAGAAGTAGGGATAGCCGAAAAAAATGGCCGCAGAGAGAAGACCGAGCAATATGAAAGACGGCAGGAGCCAATACCTTGCTCGCCGATATCTCCTTTCCAGATTCTGAACCGCCGTTACATCTCGGCCTAAGGAGAGAACCCCCTTGAAGTTGTGGTGACCATCATAGAGCAAAGTAGTGCTCGTCGACACAAAGCGTGTGCCCTTTTCAGGATGTTTTATCTTCAGTATCTTCTCCCTTACCGAATATCTTGCTTGAACCTCATCAAGGAAGTCTCTGTAGGCCTGCGGTTCCACGTAGATGTCTTCTACGGATTTGTTGTGCATCTCATGCCAGTCCAGGCCATAGAGGTTTTCGGCAGCAGTGTTCCAGGAAAAAATGTTGCCATTCTTATCAGTCAATAGAACGGCATCCGGCAGTTGGTCACAAAACTCCTTGAGTCCGTGAAGAATCTGGCTTGCCTCACCAAGGCGCTCGGCCAGAAGCTTGGCTATCTCCCGGGACACACCCGGAAATTCGCTGAGAAAGGCCGTGATATTTTTCCTGGGAATGCAGACGGCCTCCACGTCGTCTTTTGCCTTTACGGTAGCCGTTCTTCTGGAGCCCATGAGAAAGGACATCTCTCCAAAGATTGCGCCCCTCTCCGCAATCTCCCATATCTTTTTGCTGCCCTTGAGGATCTCCAACTCCCCGGAGACCAGAATATAGAGGTCCTGAGAATCATCTCCTTCGACCATAATTAGCTGGCCTGTTTCAAAGGATGTGAGGTATCTGTTCAGATCCGGGTTGTTTATGACGTCGTCCAACATAGCGAAGCTCCTTACTGTTTCCCTCGGCACCCCAGGTGATGAGAACTCAAAACGTGGGAACACTACACCTTCGTTTTTTTACTAGCAGGAATCATGCCGCAAGGCGGCTCACAGGCATTTTTTATGATGTTAAGGTGTTATAGCTTGCGTGTCCGAACATGAAGTAACGAAGCCTGCTGGGATGTGTTTGGTGATCTGCCGATGTGTCAGATTATTGACTCTTGGTCACAACCCGGGGCGTGCCAGAGAGTTAACTCGTGTGCTGTTCAAAGGAAAGGCAATCAAGCTCAGGGCTCGCGCAAGAATAAGTTCGCAGAGTTGGCGCTCAGATTTGGTTCAGATTTGGCCGATCCGATTGAGCAAAACCGCAGTAACGGCGAGCTATTTCGAGGAGTTTGTCCGCCTCCGGCGGAAGGATCGGTCAAAGTCGCAGATCCGCCGCTGGCGTGGATGGGCTAAAGTCGCAGATCCGCCGCTGAAAGTCCGCCGTGAGTCTGGCGGATCTTTCTGGCTGGCTGAGATGCCAAAATGTGAAGTTATTTTTGCGCGAGCCCTTAGGTCCAAAGACGTATAAAGCCCAGGCAGGTCCGAACAGAATCTGCCGAGGATATCGAACTCTGGGAGGACAAAGGGCGAGATGATATCCTGGAGTGGGTCGACGCCATACAAATAAACCCAAACTTCCTAACACCCTGCGGTCTATACTGCGATATCACAACTATTCCGCACTGAAAAGGCAAAAAAACCACGATAACCCTTCAATATCCCTTGACATCTCACCAGCAAACACCTATTAACATGATTTAAAATGCATTTCGAAGGAGGACCCCCATGAACAAAGCGGATCTCATAGAGGCACTGAATAAGGAAACCGGACTAACAAAAACAAAAGCCATCGAAGTCGTTAACCTGTTTTTCGGAAAGATGTCCAAAGCTCTCGCAAAGGGAGACCGGGTCGAAATAAGGGGTTTCTGTAGCATCTACGTAAAGAAATACAAAGAATACACGGGCAGAAACCCCAAAAGTGGTGTGCACACCCAGGTACCGCCGAAGAAGCTACCCTTCTTTAAGTGTGGCAAGGAACTGAAGGAAAGAGTGGATAACAAATAGCCCAGTAACCAGTACAATGTCACGCCAGTCCACCTGGGGATGACGCTCCCGCACTTTCAATCTCTTCTGAAGTCTTAAGGCTAAATCCATTTGTGACTTCAGAATCCAAGAGGTCTGACTTTTTGTTGATAAGCTTCTGAATCCATTTCAGACGGCCCTTCTCACCCAACTATTGTAGATGTCTGCCCATCTAATCTCCTCGCTTTATCGAAACTAATTCAACCTAGTCAAGGAACACTCAGTTTAGGGCTGGGTCAGAAATAACTTGGTAGAATTGGCGCTCAGATTTGGGTTGGATTTGGCTGATCTGATTGAGCAAAACCACAGGAA
>JAFGFW010000103.1 GCA_016930875.1 Deltaproteobacteria bacterium
AGCCGATGTCGAAGATCCGCCGCAGGAGGGATACCGCATCTCCTGCGTTGTTCCGCCTGCGGCGGACGGTAAACTACTACAGCTTCATGTGTGACGTCTTGGATCTGCGGCATCCTCGACTTTTGCAACGTTAGGGTTTATTTGCACTATTGTTGTCAACAGGCTCTTCTTGAGCGAATGGTTGGCAGGTCCATATCGGTTATGGCAGCCGTCCAGGCTTGTATCGAAGTTCCCCGCAAGCAATATTTTACTCTGGTTTTTTAGTGTGTTATCAACAAAATTCGTATTTTTTCTGACAGAAAATTTTCAGTCGTATTCAAGTTAACGTCTATGGTCTATCGGTTACGCTACTCGTTACGTCCTACGGCTGTCGGTTGCGTCATTTTTCAAAACCCTGGCCCAGCCTGGCTTTTTCATATGGCAGCCATTATTATTCTGGTGTCGCGCCAGGGCGGGCCGTTTGACGTAAACCGAGCACCGAAATCCGCCTAAGGCGGACGCAACCCTAACCGCTTGACGAATACTATGGTAAGCCATCAAGACGGAATTCCTAATAGTATTGAACTATCCTTGTTTGGTTCCGGCTTGTCCGGGTTAGGCACTTAGGGTGAAAAGCAATATTGAGATCCCCTCATTGCGTCCTTATCTTGAACCCCGTGGGGCTAAGTTCCACTTGGAGTTCTCTTTGATCTCCCAAGACAGATCTGTTGACGGAAAAGCCCCTTTCCCGTTTTTGGTCATAAATGAATCAGATCCTCTTGGTCGTCTCATTGAAGCTCGATTTGTAACTGACGCCGGAAGCAAGATAAAACGAGTATTCGTTTTGCTGCAAAAGGACGAATACTTGCTTCCAAGAGATGAGCTGTGGCCGGTTAACAACCAGGATGTTGATGAGTGCTGGCAAAGGGCTTTTTCGTCTTATTCAGGCAAGGCCAAAGACGGTTCAGTGGTAGTCTTATCGGACCAAATCGAGAAAGACGGAAGGCTATCACCTTTTCAGTCTCTGTTTTATTGTAACCAGGAGCGGATTTTTTTTCACCCTCAGTGCCCAACCTGCGGATCGCCTCTTCAACAATGCTATGATGACCATCTCTTGACCAGCCTTGGGCTCCAACCTTATTTAACATCCCTTA
This sequence comes from Deltaproteobacteria bacterium, assembly GCA_016930875.1. Taxonomy (NCBI): domain Bacteria; kingdom Pseudomonadati; phylum Myxococcota; class Myxococcia; species Deltaproteobacteria bacterium. The sequence continues at coordinate 1,134 of JAFGFW010000103.1, forward strand.
AGCGTTATTTGTATTGTCCGTCGTGTTTTGATTTAGTGGGCGAATCCGATTTTTTCATCCATGCATTGGAGAGTTCTGATCCACCCATTCTGAAAGATCGGTGGGACTTAGTTAAAGAATTCGCTCAGCTGACGGAAGGCAAAAAACACATGGACCAGTTTCCATGTGCGAAATGCCCCAACCACCAGGAGTGCTACGGGGCTGATGGCTTGGCTCTGTCAAGAATCGTCCCGGTTTCGTTTTATCCATTCCACATTTTGATTTTTGAGGCCATGTCCGTCAACGCACCGGATTTTTTGTCTCTTATCTCAGGGGCCTCCTTTGAAGAACTGGAAGCACACCTTGCTGAGAAACAAGAGCCGGGCAGGATCAGTTGCCTTAAGTCCCTGGAACGAGATGATCCGGTCAAGGCGCCTTTTATCTTTGGTGCGGACCAAAGATATTTTCTGGAAGTCTTGTACTTGAAACTCTCTTTCCTTGGCGAGCTTGCCCAAACGGTCTTTTCGGGGCTCGATACTTACAGGCATCCCGATCTCGGATTATCTCTAAATCGCATTTGGGTAAAGCTCAGTGATCAGAGTGGTCTCCTGCCCTTTTTCTGGAATTTTAGGGTTAGGCTTATAGATGTGGGGGGAAGCGCCGTCAAGGCGCCTTTTGTTCCCCAATCTCCTCCATCTTACGGCATCCATTTTCTGGGGCTTGTCTGGTTCTACACGCTTCTTGTTAATAAGAAACAAGGTGTTTCAGAGGTATATATGGCTCTGGAACAAGGTTTGGAAAAGATGGCATCTCGCGATGATGCCTCTGTTGAAACCCTTCCTGAAAGCGGGTGGAATGGTTCTTGCTTGCCTGAAAACATCTTTTGGAATCCGGAAAGCCGGATGGGAAAGACTCTTGGCGAAGACTGGCTGCAGCTTTGGGAGAAGTCCCTCGGTTTGGGGTGGTCTTTGTTGAATGCCAGCCTGAGGGGGGATTCCAAATGGTCAATAGATGAATTCCGGCAAGGGCTGGAGAGTCTGAGGGAAGAAGTCAAAGCCAGCTTGTTTTGGCAGGGCCCCGTCACTGTTGGTCATGCAGAGCCGAAACTCCGGCAAGCGCTCGCGGTTGATCAACAAGAGCATGCCCCGGACAATGAGGCGATTCATGACATTCTTGTGAACATTACGGAGAGATGGCGTGCGGACCTTGATGTGGAGCAGCACGAAATAGTAAAGGATAAAGTTGAGATTAAAGATGGGTTAGAAAAAACAGTGATTTTTTCAACTATAGCAGGGGGGGGGGCGGACCAGGCAGTTGACGGCTCGCAAGACGAGACAGAGGTCCTTGAGACGGTGATTCTTTCGGCTAAAGATTTCAGGCAGGACGTATCAGCGCCTCCTCAGCCGGAAGAAGAGCCCATGCCTGAGACCGTGATTATTTCTTCTTCAGAGATGACGAAGGAGGCGCCGCCTGCTCCGCCGGAAAAAGATGTGTTAGCCCCTGCTTTCCCAAAAGAAGAGGCTTTGCCTGAGACCGTGATTATCTCGCCTTCGGAAAAGGCTGAACATCCAGCCAGAACCCCTGGGACACCTCAGTCAGGCCGTATTGATGTCCCTGGAAAGGACACTGCCTTGAAAAAAGAGCAAGGAGTCTCAGAGGTTTCCAAGAAGGCTGAAGATAAATCTGAAGAAGACGACTTTTTAGCCCAGACAGTGATCCTGAGTCCGGACAGGCTCAAGGACAGGAAATAGGGCAATGACCAACCAGATATCCTTAGAGCAAGTGACGGATGAAATCAGGCAGATTTATGGATCTGACAATTTACAGGCAGAACCCCTGATCGAGGCTTTTCTTGAAAGAAGACTCAATGAGCTTCCCGCCGGCGAAAGATTGACACTGCTGGAGGAACTGACTGCTGAATTTAAGGGCGCCTCTCACGAAATATCCGGCAGCGTTGATGTTGACGAAGAATTTCTCTCAAGGGTCTTCTCGTTGTTGCTGGGGAGGAAAGTCTCCCAGGCCGATCTCACCTCCACGGAGATCCTGGAAAGATTGGCGGAATCCTTGAACACGATCTTTGACACACTCAACGAATTGGTGAGTGTCATCAATACAACCCTTACGGGTGAGAGTACAGGGGAGGAAACGATCAGGCAGGTCATCGGTTTTCATGTGGCAGGAGAAGACCAGACTAAATCCCTTGAGAGCTATCTTGGGCAGATCAAACAGGCCTTTCTGATTGCGCAGCAGGCCTTTAAGAATGCGGCTCATGTGAAGGTGAACCAGATTCTTGCTGAACTCGACCCTGAACGAATCTCCGAAGGCGGTCGTGGCGGATTGAAGTTCGGTCCACTCCGTAAGGCAGAATTTTTTGAGATATATGAAGAGAATTTTGGTAAGGTCAAAAAGTGGTTTGAATCCGGACGATTCATGGATGAGTTCCTAAGGGAATTTGAAAAGAACTCTCAAAAGTTGTCTTTGCGATAAGGAGGTGACAGAAGTGAAAAAGATCCTCAAAGGGCTGTGTCTGTTATTATTCATCTTCTTTTTCTGTTCATGTGCGTCTCAACCAGTGCCTCCGCCTTCGGAGTGGCGATATGAAAAAGAGGCTATCCATCTTAACATGAAGGCAGATTCTCAACTCAATCTCTATGAGGGAAATCCTCATACTCTGCTTGTCTGTGTGTATCAACTCAGAGACCCGAATGCCTTTAATCAGCTTACCGGAGACGATGATGGGCTTTATAAGCTATTGGAATGTAACCGTTTTGATTCCAGTGTGGTCAGTTCCAAACGCCTGATCGTTCGTCCAGGACAAGATCTGACCACTGCCCTGGACCGTGCCGAGGGGGCAAGATACGTGGCTGTTGTGGCCGGTTACTTTCTGATCGAGAAAGAAGGGATGGTCCGGCTTTACGATGTTCCATGGTATGTGGAGAAAAAGGGCCTCATAAGGCGAACCAAGGTTGCAAAACCAGGTCCACTGAATATTGATCTCGTGTTGGGCTCGGAACAGATTCAGAAATTCGGGGGAAAGTAAAAATATGGAGAGACCTCTTTTTTGGCATCAAGGCCTTTTTTTGCAACCCCAGCATTTTCAGCTGAAAGATGTCCATTTTCAGTCTTTGCTCACACCCTTTCACACCTTCCTTCAACCCCACTTTTGGGGCGCCGGGGACCTTGAGATCCAGAAAGCCGCTTTGGGGACCCGGTCGTTTGGCCTTCTGAGAGGTGAATTCCTATTTCCGGACATGACTTATGTGGTTTACCCCGGAAATGCGGTTGTCGAGGCCCGTTCTTTTGACGAGGCTTGGGTGGAAGGGGGAAAACCCTTTACCGTCTTTGTGGGTCTGAGAAAATGGAATGACGTTGGGGAAAATGTCACGGTTGTCTCGAAGCTTGAGAACATTTCGGATGTGAGCAGCAGGTTTGTGACAACTGCTGACCCGGAAGAGGCTCAGGATTTGCATCAGGGCGGCCCGCCCGCTCAAGTGAAGAGACTTAACTTTGCCCTCAAGATATTCTGGGAGACAGAAAGGGGTCAGCTTGGAGATTATGTCCTTATTCCGGTGGCTCAACTGGAAAGGGTGGGCGAAGAGATAACCCTTTCGGAAAGTTTTGTCCCTCCTTGCCTTACCATTTCCAGTTCAGAACCTCTCTCCAAGCTTGTTAAGGAGATCAGAGACCAGATAGCTGCTCGCGGTCGCCACTTGGAATCCTACAAACGTGAAAGGGGCATTCATACGGCCGAGTTCGGGGCAAGAGACATGGTTTTTCTTTTGGCCCTGAGGTCACTGAACCGCTATATCCCCCTTCTTTTTCATCTGACGGAATCACAGCAGGTTCATCCATGGACGGTGTATGCCGTCTTGAGGCAGTTGATAGGAGAGCTCTCTTCTTTTTCAGAAGCGGTCAATGTCATGGGAGAAATCGAAGATGGAACCCGTCTTGTGCCCGGCTATGATCACGGAGCCCTGTGGGAATGTTTTTCCGCTGCCCAGGGCCTGGTCACACAACTCCTGGATGAGATTACGGCCGGGCCGGAATACGTGATGCAGCTCGTATATGACGGAACGTATTTTGCGGCCGAGCTGTCTCCCGGGATTTTTGAAGGACGAAACCGTTTCTACCTGGTTTTTGAAACCGAAGAGGACCCGCAGGTTGTTCTTCAGTCCTTGGAAACCATTGCCAAGTTAGGTTCAAGGGAGTCTTTGCCCATTCTGATTGCCCGTGCGCTTCCAGGCATAAAGTTGGAGCACCTTCCAGTGCCGCCGCAGGAATTGCCCCGTCGCGCCCATTCAGTCTATTTTCAGATTGACCATCATGGCGATCAATGGGCCAATGTGCAAAAGGGTTATAATATTGCTTTGTACTGGGATGCGGCCCCGGAAGATTTAAAGGTGGAACTCATGGTTGTGGGGAGATCTTAGACATGCGCTTGACTGACTGTTTTATGGAACTTGTCGCCTATGTGGCCTATTTTTTAAAGACAGTGGCCACAAAGCAACCACCTTTTGATCAAGTTAAGGCAGATGTGCAGCGCCTGATGTCAGAGAGTGAAGGCCGCCTGAGGGAGGCATCATTCTCGCAGGAGGAATACGACCTGGCACGCTTTGCCATTTGTGCCTGGGTTGATGAGGCGATTCTGAGTTCTTCGTGGAACGAGAAGGGTCGGTGGCAGGGAGAACAACTCCAGCGCCTTTATTATCAGACGACGGATGCAGGCGAGATCTTTTTTGATCGTTTAAATGCCCTTGGCCCGCATCAGAGGGATGTGAGAGAAGTCTATTACCTATGTCTGGCTATGGGTTTTATGGGGCGGTATTGCAATGAAGGAGACGAATATCTCCTGGAGCAATTAAAGACGTCGAATTTGAAGCTACTCACGGGGAGCTCGGTGGGGCTCCCTTCACTTGACCGCACAGATCTCTTCCCGGAAGCCTATCCTGCGGACTCGGGTGAGTTTGTTCCACAGAAAGGCAAGGTTCGTTTTTCCGCCTTTACGCTTATGTGCCTCGGAGCCCCCGTGGTCCTTTATGGGGCGTTGTTTTTGATCTACCGGTTTATCTTGAGTAATGTTGGGGAGACTATCTTGAAGGGTTAGGGATTCAGAACATGAAGCAGATCCTTTTGAAGGTTCTTAAATGGTTTCTGATCGTAGCCGCAGTTTTGCTGGGCATTGTTCTCGTTTTCGGGATCGTACTGAGTTTAGATTGGCCTTGGTGGGTCGGTTTTTTTGTCCTGCTCGGCCTGCTGGGCGTGGGGCTCAGTTTGGTCTTTTTCAGAAAAATATGGCTTAGGCGCCGGGAACAGGATTTTGTTCAAGAGATCATTGCGCAGGATGACTCCTACGTAAAGAGCCTGGGAGACAAAGACAGAGGGCAGTCCAAGGAGCTTCAAGATCGTTGGAAAGAGGCCATGGATGCCTTGAGGCATTCTCACCTCAGGAAGTACGGAAACCCTCTTTATGTGCTTCCCTGGTATATGGTTGTGGGAGAGAGCGGTTCGGGCAAGACTACGGCTATTACAAGCGCTCGCCTTTCTTCCCCTTTTGCAGAGGTGAAACGGACATCGGGCATTTCCGGAACAAGGAATTGTGATTGGTGGTTTTTTGAGCAGGCCATTCTGATTGACACTGCCGGCAGGTATGCCATTCCTGTGGACGAGGGCCGTGATAAGGACGAATGGCAGAAGTTCCTCAGTCTTCTGGCAAGATATCGGAAAAAGGAACCCCTAAATGGCCTTGTTGTGACCGTTGCGGCCAACAAGCTGCTTGAATCAGGGCCCGAATCCCTGCAAGAAGATGGGCGAAGCATACGCCGTCGTATTGATGAGCTCATGCGGGTTCTGGGAACCAGGTTTCCGGTATACGTTCTTGTGACCAAATGCGACCTGGTTCAAGGGATGACTCAATTTTGTGATCAACTGCCGGACAAGGGCCTTGATCAGGCCATGGGGCTGATCAATCATGACCTGTCAAAAGATGTTGCCGCCTTCCACGACCGTGCTATCAATTCTATAGGGGATCGCTTAAGAGATCTTAGACTCCTGCTTTTCCACAAGTCAGACACCAGGGGTGTCGATCCGAGTTTGCTCCTTTTCCCTGAAGAGTTTGAACGGCTGAAAGTGGGTCTGACGTCTTTTATCAACGGAGCTTTTCAGGAAAACCCCTACCAGGAGACCCCCATCTTGAGAGGGCTGTTTTTCAGCAGCGGGCGCCAGGAGGGGAGTCCGTACTCCCATTTTTTGAGCGCCCTGGGCCTTATCCAGGAAAGAGACGTTTTGCCGGGAACAAATAAGGGATTGTTCCTCCACGACTTTTTCGGACGAATACTGCCAAAGGACAGACGTCTGTTCGCCCCCACTCAGAGGGCTATTGAATGGAGTAAACTGACCAGAAATCTTGGTCTGACTTCATGGGTTGCTGTCGCAATTGCGATTTGCGGGCTTCTGAGCTTTTCTTTTGTGAAGAATCTGAGGACATTAAGGGATGTGTCGCGAGAGTTTACAAAGCCCCCTGTGTTGCAAGGCGAGGTCGTGTCGGATGTGATTATCATGGATCACTTTCGCCAGGCCATTGTGGGAGTGGAAGAGCAGAATAGCAGTTGGTGGATTCCCAGGTTCGGGTTGAACGAAAGCAAAGAGGTTGAGGCCAGACTGAAGGACAAATACTGCGAACAGTTTAAGGGTGGCTTTTTGGTTCCCCTTGATAAAGTGATGGCAAAGGAGATGGCGGACTTCTCCAGCGCCACACCCGATGAGATCCTTGGCCAACATGTGGCCCATCTTGCAAGGCGCATAAACCTTTTGCATGCCCGGCTCGAAGGTGAGACCCTTGAAACGCTTCAAACCAGGCCCCAGCCATCTTATGCGCCCATCGTGTTAATGGCCGACCAAAAAGTTATCCCGGAAATCAGAGAGAAGTTTTCAAACCTGTACCTTTACTATTTGATCTGGCGATCGGACAAACCAGGCCTCAACCAGGAGATGAATGAATTGCAGACATGGTTGAAGCATGTCCTGACCCTGAAGGAGACAAACCTGAACTGGATCGCGACATGGGTTAACGGAGATGAATCCCTTTCATATGTATGTCTGGAAGATTTCTGGCGAGGGAGCTTGCAAGCTGCACAGGAAACAACTGTTGCGTCTGCCTTTACACTGGAAGGAAAAGCAAAGGTGGACTCATTCGTTAATGAGATAGAATCGGCTCTTGTGGATCCTCTGATCGTTGCAAGCAAGAAACTGGAGTTTCAAGGGTGGTATCGGAAGGCTTATGTAAATGCCTGGCACGAGTTTGGGACCGGCTTTCCGGAAGGCGCGCGGAGGCTTCAGAGCAGGGAGGAGCGACAGCAGGCAGCAGCCAGAATGGGCACTGATGAAGGGCCGTATTTTTCGCTCCTGCGCAGAATGACCACGGAGTTGGAACCTCTGTTAGGGGAAAAGGGTTTGCCTTCCTGGGTTGATCTGGTTTATGAATTTAGAACCACCAAGATCAAAGCGGCTCAAGAGGCTGCCTATAAAGAAAAAGGGGCTCTGGTAAAAGCAACAAAGAAAGGTAAGGCCCTTATTACGAAGTTGGAAAAAAAGATGAGCAAACTGGACACCGGAAAGACTTTGGAATCTGAGTTGATGGCAGCCAAGGCCTTTGGACAATATCGAGGAGCCTTGTCTGAGATTACCCCGGCCTCTGCTTCCAGGGCCGTGGCATTCCAGATGGCCGCCCAAGCATACAATGAAGATCCGGCCACCGGCAAATCGCCTTTTCTGGTTGCCCAAAGCGGCATTAACACACTCAAAGCTTATATGTTGAGCGGCAAGTCCGCCCAGAAAATGTTTTGGGGGCTCGTCAGCGGGCCACTCGACTATCTTTGGTATTTCGTGCGTATGGAAACGGCTTGTCATCTCCAGGACCTTTGGGAAAAGGAGGTGTTGGTAGAGCTTCAAGGCCTTTCTGACCAGAAGTCTGTGAACCAGCTGCTTTTGGGAGAAGGGGGCTTTGCTACGAAGTTTGTCAAGGGGCCGGCAGAGGCTTTTATCGGCCGAAGTCTGAAAAAAGGTTACTATGCAAAGAAGGTTCTGGGTGAAAGGATACCTTTTGAGCCATCTTTCCTTTCTTTTCTGACAAAAGGGGCCAGGAGCGCAAAACCTGTTAAGGGAACTTACACGGTTTCTATTAGAGGCCTCCCTACTGATACCAACAAGGGCGCGAAGTTGAGGGCCCAGGCCACCCGGCTTGAAGTCCAATGTGCGAACGAGACCCGAACTCTGCTCAATCTCAATTATCCCGTGAGCAAGACTTTTGATTGGTCCGCTCAGGATTGTGGGGACGTCGTATTTCAGATTGAGGTAGGTAAGCTGGTCTTGACGAAGAAGTATACAGGTTATCAGGGGTTCCCCAAGTTCTTGAAGGATTTCGGAACCGGACAGCGCACCTTTTATCCGAGCGAGTTTCCTAAAGAAGAAGCGGCCCTGAAACGTCTGGGGATCAAACATATCAAGGTGAAATATCGATTCAAAGGCCACGAACCGGTCCTGAAGCTCCTAAGAGGTGCGCCGGGAAGGGTTCCGAGGACTATCGCAACGTGCTGGGATCAATAGAGTCGGCGAACGCCTGGCAGTGGGCGGCTTGGGGCAAGCATCCCGTGGCCAGGGACTATTTCTCGGTCGGTCCAAAGGCCCCGTTAGTGAAGGCCTTTTCCGATTGGGTGGAAAAAGGTTATCAGGCTCTCAGTTCAAAAGGGCGCCATGTTTCCAACCTTTGCTCGTGGCGTTTTTGGGCGAGAGGGCCCAGGAAAGAGACCCTTGTTTGTGGCGTTGCAAGGGACAGCAGTGACAGTGTTGGCCGGCCATATCCCCTCTTGATCATGGGAACAGGCCCCCTGGAAGGGTGGGGAGATCAGTGGGATCTCTTGCCCTTGGCCTGCGAAAAGACCTGGAATCAAATGGAGTATCTGTCCGCAAAAAGGTTTGCGGAATTTGAACAGTTTGAAGATGATGTTCAGATCATAAAGCCGCCTTATCCTGAATGGTCGGAGTTTAGATCTGTAAGTCGAAGTCTGGAGAAATGGAATGACAGGGGGTTGGAAAACAAGGTTGCAGGCCTTTCACAAGAGATGGACTTCTGTGTCCCGCTCGATGGAGGGCCGTCTGATGACCCACGTACGCTTGCAGGTCTTTGGCATGCCCTGCTGAAGGCCCGCATCAACGATGTTCCCAATGCCATCTTTATGGGCGGGGGTTCAGACGGGACGTATTTAGCTGTTTTTAAGCGGGCTTTGGCGCCCACTGACTTTGTCCGGCTGTGGTCAGGGTCTGGGAAAAAGTTGGCGGTCTGAGGTTACAGGTTGGAGGCAGAGGCGCCGCTGGCGTTGTTGGAGGTTATCTGCCACATAGGGACTGAGCAAAATGGAGCTATTGTCACTCGGTAAAGAACCTATCAGTGCAGATCAACCGACAGGCTCGGATGTGCGGTATGAGCCGGAGTTTGAGGAGCTTCAGGCGGAAATCGATAAGCTGTCCAATCCTACTGCTTCGGATAGAACGGACTGGAAAAAAGTGAATAAGCTTGCCTCCGAGATTTTAGCAACCAAAGGAAAGGATCTCTTGGTGGCAAGCTATCTGGCTGTGGCCCAAATTCATATGAGTCAGATAGAAGGATTGGCGGTTGGTTTAAAGATATATCGCGATCTTTTGGAGCAATTTTGGGATGATCTGTTTCCAGCAAAAAAACGTATGAGGGGACGTATCGCGGCCATAGAATGGTGGCTCGAAAAAAGTGAGGGGGCACTGGAGTCGTTGAAGCCCGCACCTCTTCCTGCTGAGAAGATTGAAGAATTCAGGCAAGAAGTTCAGCAGATCGACGAGCTTTTGCAGGGATATTTGGACGAGGCTCCCTTGCTGAGGCCCATTGAAAGGTCGATAGACAGCATACCCGTGCAGGCAGAAAAGAAGCCAGAGCCCGAGGTGCCGTCCTCCGATGAGAAGGCAGAACCCCAGGCACCACCGAAGCCCGAGACCGGGAAGCCCCAAAAGGTAGCCCCTCCGGCAGAGCCAGAAGAGATCGTTTCTGAGAAAGACGCCCAAAAGCTGTTGCGGGGCGCCCTTCAAACCATGCGTCGAGCAGCTGACTGCTTCTACAACGAGGATCTATCCAATGCCCAGGCGTATCGGTGGAGAAGGATAGCAGGGTGGTCGATGATTCAAGCCCTTCCGCCGGCCACAGATGGCCGGACCGATATTCCGCCTCCGTTACAGCATGAGACTATTCAGAGTGATTTGAAAGGGCTGAAAGACAAAGGAAATTGGGAAGCCTTGCTGCGAGCAGCAGAAGAAAGATTCCAAGGGGCTTTGCTTTGGCTGGATTTGAATCGGTTTGTAGCAGAAGCATTGGCCGGTTTGGGAGATCAGTACCAGGATGCCCACGACACTGTTTGCCGGGAAACAGCTTATCTTGTTCATCGCATTCCGGGCATTGAAAGTCTATTGTTCTCAGATGGGACCCCCTTTGGTGACGCCGAGACGCAGCAATGGCTCAAGGGCATCGGGCTTGGAGGAGGAACCTCAGTGGCTGAACCGCTTGGGACGGCTGGCGCCGCAGAGGGTGAGCATATGGCGGAAACGATCCAGAAGGCCCATGTCCTGGCAAAGAAGAAAAAGCTCATAGAAGCTGTCACGTCTCTCCAACAAGAAATTCGTGGCAGTTTTTCCAAGAGGCGGCGTCTATTGTGGCGTCTGGGATTGTCTCAGGTATTGATGAACTCCAAACAACCAAAGCTTGCCGTGCCCCACCTGGAAGCGATTCTTGATGACATTGAGATATACAGACTGGAGGACTGGGACCCGGATCTGGCGTTAGAAGGACTTAAGATAGTGTGGCTCGGGCTTAAAGTGCATACGGACAAAGCAGAAAAGGATCGGTCTGCCGATATTTTGAACCGTATCGCAAAGCTTGATCCGGCCGAGGCATTGCGGTTGGGGAAATGATAGGGAAGTGTTGGTTAAATTGGTTTAATCGGTTTCTAGACTCATATAGTCATTTATAATAACTTATAACAAACAAAGGAGGTACTTATGGCTAAAGAAGCATCAGTTGCCCCGAGAGAACGGGTGAATATCGTCTATCGCCCGGCCACCGGTGATGCCCGGGAAGAGGTGGAGCTTCCTCTGAAGATCCTGGTCATGGGCGATTTTACGGGCAAAGAGGATGATCGCATGTTGGAGGAAAGAGAGCCTGTCAACATAGATAAGGACAACTTCGACGAAGTTCTTAAGGCGCAGAACATTGGATTGAGTGTGACCGTGCCCAACAAACTTTCCGGGGAGCCTGACGAAGACATGAACGTGTCCCTCAAGTTTGAATCCATGAAAGACTTTGGACCAGAGGCTATCGCCAAAAACACGCCTGAGTTGAATCGCCTCTTGGAACTCAGGGAAGCCTTGGGTTCTCTCAAGGGGCCGTTGAGCAACCTTCCTGATTTCCGGAAGAAGATTCAAGAACTCGTCAAAGATGAGGCGGCTCGGGAAAGACTACTCAAGGAACTGGGTGTACAAGACAAATAAGCAGACAGAGGAGGTGATTCTATGGCAGAAGAACAAGAACAGGCAGCTGCCCCGGCAGCCGAGGCGGTAGAAGAGGTTTCTATATTGGACGAGATTGTTAACGCCACCAAACTCCAACCTACGGATGAGGCGTACGGGGTGACGAAAAAGGGTGTGGAGGCTTTGATTGCTCAACTCCTTGAACCAGGGCGTGTTGTGCCCAAGATCTCCAAGGCCGTTGTCGACGACATGATCGCGGAAGTCGACAAAAAACTCAGCTTGCAGTTGGATGCCGTCTTGCACCACCCAGAGGTTCAGAAGCTCGAGTCTGGTTGGCGATCTTTGAAATTCCTGGTGGACAGAACCGACTTCAGGGAAAATATTAAGCTTGAAATTATTAACGTGAGCAAAGAGGACCTTTTGGAAGACTTTGAGGATTCTCCTGAGGTTGTCAAGTCAGGGTTGTATAAGACGGCCTACACAGCAGAATACGGTCAGTTCGGTGGACAACCCTATGCTAATATGATTGGCAACTACGACTTCGGAGCGGGTCCGCAAGACATCAAGCTCCTTCAGTACCTCGGCAGCGTAGCAGCAATGGCTCACGCACCTTTTATTGCGGCTGCCGGTCCATCCATGTTTGGTCTTGACGATTTCAACGGTCTTCCTCAGCTTAAGGATCTCAAATCCATTTTTGAAGGCCCCCAGTATACGAAGTGGCAATCCTTCAGGGAGTCTGAAGATGCCCGCTACGTAGGTTTGGCACTGCCCCGGTTTTTGCTTCGTCTTCCCTATGGCCCGGACACCCAGCCTGTAAAGGCCTTCAACTACGAGGAAGATGTTTCTGCAAGTCACGGCGACTACATGTGGGGTAATGCGGCCTTTACTTTTGCTTCGAGGTTGACTGACAGCTTTGCTAAGTACCGATGGTGTGCCAATATTATCGGCCCCATGGGTGGAGGTGCAGTGGAAGACCTTCCTCTGCACCAATTTGAGGCCATGGGCGCTGTCCAGACAAAGATCCCGACCGAGGTGCTCATCTCAGAAAGAAGGGAGTACGAACTGGCAGAAGAGGGTTTTATGGGCTTGACCATGCGAAAAGGAAGTGATAACGCAGCCTTCTTCTCAGCCAACTCGGTCCAAAAGCCCAAATTCTTCGGCATCAGTAAGGAAGGAAAAGAAGCAGAAACCAACTACAAGTTGGGATTGCAGTTGCCCTACATGTTCGTCATCAACCGGCTGGCCCATTACCTGAAGGTCATTCAAAGGGAAAACATCGGAACCTGGAAAGAAAGGGGGGATCTGGAAAGAGAACTGAATACGTGGATAACCCAGTACGTGGCGAACATGGAGAATCCAGCGCCTGAAGTCAGGAGCCGGCGACCGCTCCGCCAGGCGCAGGTTACTGTTGAAGATGTGGAGGGAGAGCCGGGTTGGTATCGAGTGGGACTCAAGGTAAGACCCCACTTCAAGTACATGGGCGCTTTCTTTACCCTATCTCTGGTGGGTAAGCTTGATAAGGATTAAAAAATAAAAAGGAGGAACACAAATCATGGCTATGACAGTGCATCTTGAATTATTGGCCAATGGCACCAAGATTGATGGTGACTCGACAATTCTTTCCATGGGCAGGGAGAACACCATAGAATGCCTTTCATTTGAGGATTCCGTGCGAACGGCGCGTGAGGCTTCATCGGGCATGGCGAGTGGCGAGAGAACGTATGAACCAGTCAGGATTACGAAGCGCATTGACAAAAGTTCGCCGTTGTTGGCCAAGGCCTTGTGTAATAACGAGGCTATAGAGGCCACGTTCCGGTTTTTCAGGCCGAGCCCTGCTGGTGATGGAACCACCCAACAATTTTTCACCGTCAAGATCGATGAAGCAAGGATTAATTCGGTCGTTCGAGTCAGTCCGGATGTCATTGACCCGGCTGCTGCGAATGCCCCGCCCACAGAGGAAGTGACCTTCGTCTTTGGGTATATTCAGTGGACCTATGAGCCTGACGGGGTCGAACATATTGATCACTGGTCACAAAGAACTTAGTTTTTTGTTGGCCGTTCCAGCGCGTCGTGAGTGATGCCTTTTTTACGCGCAAGGAGATATCTTATACAAATGAATAGCAGGAGGATCGGCAGGTTCCATCGGGAACTGGAAGCTAACCGTTAACGGCCAATGCGCGAAGACAGACTCCTTGAAAGGATCAGAGCCTGGCAAGAGGAGCCGGAGAACCGGACAAGGAAAGACCCAAAAAGGGTCGTCGATTCCGTATTAAACCACCTCCAGCGAATTCTCAACACCAGGCAGGGTAGTGTGCCTATCGGGGAAGATTACGGTGTGCCCGACTTTACCGACCTCGTGAGCGCTTACCCTGATGGCGTGAGGGAGTTTGAGAGGTCGATTAGGCAGACAATACAAAAGTATGAACCCCGCTTGAAGGCAGTCCGGGTTCATTTTGTTCCGCTAGAAGATGATGTCCTTTCCTTGGGTTTTCAGATTACCGGCAGATTGGCAACAGAGGACCACAAGGAGTCTATCGTTTTTCAGAGTGTTGTTGGCTCTGGCGGGAAAATCAGTGTTAGACGGTAAGCGGTTAGAGGTTGGAGGTTGGAGGCAGGACGCTCCTCCAACCTCCATCCGTGCACAGCGCCCGGCGAAGCAGGCTTCCACCTTGACTAGAAAAGCAACTTTAGACAATGTAACCAATTCAACGAATATCCATGTTTAACCGCTATTTCCAAGATGAACTCGACAATCTTAGAGATCTCGGGGAAGCTTTTTCTAAAGCGCATCCTGCCGTGGCCCCCATGCTCAGTGGTCCAGCGAGCGACCCGGATGTGGAACGTCTCCTTGAGGGGGTTGCTTTCCTCACGGGTTTGCTCAGGCAGAAGCTCGACGATGAATTTCCGGAAATTATCCACGAACTGATTCACTTGATTTGGCCCCACTACCTGAGGCCCATCCCTTGCGCGACAATTGTTGCTTTCAGCCCGAAGCCCACCCTCAAGCAGTCTATGACCATACCTGCCGGAGTTCAGATTGCGTCGGTGCCGGTAGAAGGGACGTCTTGTATCTTCAGGACCTGCTACGATGTGGAGCTCCACCCCATCAATCTCATAGAGGCTTCTTTTTCTGAACCTTCCGGCCGGCCTCCTGCGATCAAGCTTGTCTTGGAGTTGCGTGGTTCCAAGCTCTCTGATTGGCAGCCGCGAGCCTTGCGCTTCTTTCTCACAGGCAACTATGCCGATGCGGCAGACCTCTATTTTCTTTTGCGACATCATCTGAAACAGATCGTGATAGCGCCTGCGGATGATGGTAGTTCTTTAGTTGTCGCCCCTGAACATCTAAAGCCGGTGGGGTTTTCGGATGACGAGAGCCTGATTCCCTATCCAACTCAGTCCTTTCCGGGATACCGGATTCTTCAGGAGTACTTGATCTTACCCGGGAAGTTCCTCTTTTTGGATCTTACGGGCTGGGATCGTTGGAAAGACAGGGGAGATGGTTCCAGGTTTGAAATCAGTTTTGAACTCAACGACATCCCCTTTTCACCTACACGTGTCAGAAAAGAGAATTTTGTTCTCTCTGCGACACCGGCAATCAACATTTTTCAACACGACGCTGACCCGATCCGCCTGGATCATCGGGGAACGGAATACCCTGTTCGTCCTTCCGGGAGCGACGCCTCCCATTATCAGGTCTACTCTGTGGAAAAAGTGATCGGCTTTGTCCAAGGCACGGCTGAACAGAGGCCTTATGTGCCTTTTGAGGTTTTCAATCCTCAACCTCAAGACAACCCCGTGTATCATGTGAACGTGAGAAAATCACCCATTCAGGCAGGCCTCGACGTGTATCTGTCCGTGGCCTATTCTCCAGAGGCAGGTCCGCCTGTATCAGAGACCCTTTCCATTGAGCTTTTGTGCACTAACGGATCTTTGCCGGAAAGCCTTCAACTGGGAGATATCTCCTTGCCCACGAGTAGTTCGCCTGAATTTGCAGAATTTAGTAATATTCGGCCGGCCACGACCAATGTTCTACCCCCGTTGGGGAAAAACCTCTTGTGG
This sequence comes from Deltaproteobacteria bacterium, assembly GCA_016930875.1. Lineage (NCBI taxonomy): Bacteria > Pseudomonadati > Myxococcota > Myxococcia > Deltaproteobacteria bacterium. The sequence goes on from JAFGFW010000103.1 coordinate 16,713, forward strand.
CGACTGTTGTCTCATCTTTCCTTGAACTACGTTTCACTGGCAAAGGCTGAGAATCTTCGAGCCCTTTTGGGGCTTTACATTTTTCCGGAAAGCCGAGATCGGACCGGTATTGTTGCCAATAAGAAACGTATCGCCGGCATTGAGCACCTTGAGACAAAACCTTCTAACAGGCTAGTGTCCGGTGTCATGATGAGGGGCCAGGAGATTTCCCTGAAGTTACGCCAGGACCATTTTGCCAGCCCGGGAGACCTTTTTTTGTTCGCAACCGTGCTTGATTACTTCTTGGGCTCTTATGCCTCCATCAACAGTTATACTCAGCTTTTCGTGGAGGAGGCCATGAAAGGAGATCGTTATCAATGGCCAGTCAGGGTGGGGGATCATCCTCTGATCTGAAATTCGACCTGATCAAGGAGGGACACGCTTTTTCATTGTTTCAGGTGATGAGATTGTTACGTTCCTTTGGCAGTCCTTCCTCGGAGAGTGAACAATCTGCTGGGTCGAGTGAAATAGAGCACATCAGAATAAGGCCCAAGCTTTCTCTTGCCTTTCCTCCGGCTGATGTGGACAGGATTGAGGAGATCAACGGTGATGAGCCGCATTTCCTGGTCACGGCCACTCCCCTCGGCCTTTATGGCGCCTCTTCTCCTTTGCCTACCTTCTACACAGAGGACCTCATGGATGAGGCGGCGGAAGATGAGTCGGTGACAAGAGAGTTTATCGACATTATCAATCATCGTCTTTTTTTGCTCCTGTTCAGGGTTTGGAACAAATACCGGCAGTTCTTGCAAGTAGCGGAAGAGAATAACCCTCAATATCTGGAAAGGCTTTTTTCTCTTTTGGGCCTTGGGGAAGAACCATTCAGAGAAGACGTTTCAGAAGCATATGGTCTCATTCGCTATATTGGGCTGCTCACGCAATCTCCACGATCCTCTTTGGGGCTGAGGGTTTTGCTTCAGGATGCCCTAGGTGACATCCCGGTTGAAGTCATTCCCTGTGTTCAAAGGAGGGCCAGCATCCCCGTAGATCAAAGGCTGTTGCTGGGAGCCTCCGGAGGGGCCTTGGGAAGTGAGAGTTTTCTTGGAGAAGAGATTGACGATCGCATGGGAAAGTTTCGCCTGAAGATCGGCCCTTTGAATCAAGAGCAGTTTCATGGTCTCCTTCCCGGAGGGCAAGGTTGTGAGAAGCTTTGCTTCTTAACGAAGTTCTATGTGACCGAATCACTTGAATATGACGTAGAGCTTACGTTGGCTGAAGGAGAGGCGCAAGGTGTTTGTTTAGGCCGCCCCGAGTGGTCAAGACTTGGCTGGGACACCTGGATTTTCGCGGGTGATGACTTGGGAGAAGTAAGGGCGACCTTTTATCCGGAACAAAATGTTGGAGGTTAAAGGACATGTTAGAACTTGATCTTGAATAGGCTATCGATGGTATCGCTTAACATCTGAACATTCAATCCTGAAACAGGAGACCACCATGATTACAGTTGACATCAAGTCGCTTTTGGGTCGTTTGAATTCGTATTGTACAAGGTGTCTGGAGGCAGCGGCAGGGTTTTGCGTGTCTCGCACCCATTACGAAGTCACGGTGGAGCATTTTTTGGCCAAGCTTCTGGAAGAGCCCCAATCGGATCTGCCCTTGATCTTTCGCCAGTTTGACCTTGATCCGGGCAGGGTGCAAAAGGCCATAGAACAGACCATAGAGGAATTCAGGACAGGAAATGCTGCCAAGCCTGTTTTTTCTCCTTTGCTTATGGAGCTGTTCCAGGAGGCCTGGCTTGTGGCTTCGATCGATCTTGACGAAAACCGTCTTCGATCGGGGGCGATCTTGTGGGCTGTTTTGAACAAGCCGACTCAGTTTGCCAGCGGCAGCTACGTCGATCTTTTGACTACCATCAGCAAGGATGCCCTCCACTCGCAGTTTTGGGATATTGTCAAAGGGTCGGTTGAAAAACTTTCTGCCGCCGAAGGCCCGGTAAGAGAAGAAGGCCCGCCTGGCGAAGCCACTGCCCTGGGTCGTTTTTGCGACGATTTTACGGAAAAGGCGAGAGCCGGCGAGATCGATCCCGTTTTTGGGCGCGATCAGGAGATACGCCAGATGATAGACATCCTGGCCCGCAGGCGCAAAAACAATCCGATTGTAGTGGGTGAGGCCGGTGTTGGCAAGACGGCCGTGGTTGAGGGCTTGGCGCTGAGGATCGTGGAAGGAGATGTCCCTGAACTCCTTCGAGACGTTTCCATCCTTGGCTTGGATATGGGCCTTCTCCAGGCTGGGGCCGGCATGAAGGGTGAGTTTGAAAACCGTTTGAAATCTGTCATCAACGAGATCAAGGCTTCTCCGAAACCGATTATTCTCTTCATTGACGAAGCCCATACCCTCATAGGCGCCGGAGGACCGGCCGGAGGCGGTGATGCGGCCAATCTTTTGAAGCCTGCCTTGGCAAGAGGGGAATTGCGCACTGTTGCCGCTACCACGTGGTCGGAATACAAAAAATATGTGGAAAAGGACCCGGCATTGGCACGCCGCTTCCAGCCGGTGAAGCTGGATGAGCCCTCGGTGGAAACAGCCGTCTTAATCCTGAGAGGATTGAAGAAAAAGTACGAAGAGGCCCATGGTGTGGTTGTACGAGACGATGGCATTATGGCAGCGGCTGAGCTTTCCAGTCGCTATATTTCAGGACGACAATTGCCGGACAAGGCCGTGGATCTTCTTGATACCAGCGCAGCCAGGGTAAAGATCCTTCTTTCAGCAAAGCCTGATGTGATTGAAGACAAGGAGCGAAAAGTTCAGGCCTTGGAGAGGGAGAAAGAGGCCCTGGAACGGGATCAACTCCATGGCATCGCCATTGAGGAAGATCGTGTCAAGGAGATCGAGGGCCAACTGGAAGAACTGAACGCCGAGTTGAGTCAACTCAAAGACCGGTGGCTCAAGGAGCAGGAGATTGGTCGAAAGGTCATTGGCTTAAGGAAAGAGTTGTATGAACTCAAGAGCGGTGGCCAGGCCGATTCGGAGGAAAAGGAGGGTGATTTCAAAGGGCAACTTGAAGAGGGCTTGAAGGAGTTTGACAGCCTTCAGGGAGATTCACCCCTGGTCCGCATCGAAGTCGATCCGGACGTGGTGTCAAAAGTGGTCTCAGACTGGACGGGAATTCCCCTCGGAAAGGTGATGCGAGACCAGGCCCGGAGCGTGATCGATCTCGAGGCAAACCTGAAAGAGAGGATCAAAGGCCAGGATGAAGCCCTTGGAGTTATTACAGAGGTGATCAAGGCGGCCAAGGCAGGACTAAAGGATCCCAGCCAACCCATAGGTGTATTCCTCCTGGTGGGCCCCAGCGGTGTGGGCAAGACTGAAAGCGGCCTTGCAGTGGCAGACATGCTCTTCGGGGGAGAGCGCTTCATGGTCACCATCAACATGAGCGAGTTTCAGGAGAGACACACTGTGAGCCGGCTGATCGGTTCTCC